>JAYUSZ010000188.1:0-4538 GCA_043755435.1 Bryobacterales bacterium
CACAAAGTTCCCGTTTCCAAACTGCTGGAAAAAAAGTACGTTGATAAAAGACGCGCCTCTATTGACGTTGCCCGCGCAACCAACAGTGACGATGTTCGCCACGGAGACATCAACCTGAAGGAAAGCACCGAGACCACGCACTATTCAATTGTCGATTCTGAAGGCAACGCTGTGGCCGTCACCTACACTTTGAACGGCGGTTACGGATCGGGCGTCACAGTTCCCGGTTTAGGCTTTTTGATGAACAACGAAATGGATGACTTCAGCGTGAAGCCTGGAGCCCCCAACATGTACGGAGCCATTGGTGGGGAAGCCAACGCCATTGTCCCTGGCAAGCGACCGCTTTCTTCGATGACACCAACTATTGTGTTGAAGGACGGCAAGCCTTTTCTGGTTGTAGGTACCCCTGGGGGCACCCGCATTATCACCAGTGTTTTTGAGGTGATGGTGAATGTAATGGATTTCCAAATGAACGTGCAAGATGCGGTGAACGCACCACGCTTTCATCATCAATGGCGGCCAGACAAGCTACAACTGGAGCCAGGGATTTCACCAGATACACGGTCTTTGCTTGCGCAGCGGGGGCATGTACTCGAAACGATTAATGCGATTTGTGAAATGGCTGCAATCCAATTTGAAGCAGGTGGCTGGCTTGCCGGTGCATCCGATCCTCGCGTAGATGGAAAGGCTGCTGGTTACTAATTCATGCGTCACGCTCTATCTACTCATTATTTTGTCAACCACCGGTTAACCATTGCCGCGTTGGAGCGCATTTTGCATGCCGGTGTGCCAGCGGTTGAAATTTTCTGCGCTAAGCAACATTTGGATTACACCAACAAATCGCAAATAGCGGAGTTGGGCCATTGGTTCAAGGATGAGGATCTGCTGCTGAACTCCCTTCATCTACCAATGCATACGGACGAATATTGGGGCCGCAGCGGTCCGCAAGCTCACATCAATATTTGTGATTTGAACAAGGCCCGCCGCATAGCCGCGGTGGATGAAATCAAGCGCGCTATTGAAGTGGTGGAAGACATACCCTGCCCTTACTTGATTCAGCACGTTGGTGTTGGTTACGAAGAATTTGATGAAAAGAAAATCGACACAGCTTTCAGTTCTTTGGAAGAGCTTTCTTTATTCGCCAAGCAACGTGGAACAGAGATTTTACTGGAGAATATTCCCAATGAGTTATCCAGTTCCGAGCGGCTCACCTACTTGTTGAACGTTACTCATTTGGATCTGAATTTCTGTTTCGATACCGGCCATGCGAATCTGATGGAAGGCGTGGAGCAGGCTTTTGAAAGGATGAAGCCGCGCATACGGTCCACCCACGTGCACGACAATAACGGCCTGGACGATAAGCACCTGTTTCCTACCCTCGCTGAAGGTGGAACCATTGACTGGAAAAATACAATGCGCTTGCTGAGTTCCGCCGAAAATCAATATCCACTGATGTTGGAATTGAAAGAATCGCTTGATTTTCCCCAGCCCCTGGAAGCGATCAAACAAATTTTTGACCGCTTGGAGAATATGTAAATGTCCCATCCTCGTATCCGCATTTTTGACGCCGCTAAGCATGTTGGTGAAACTGTTTCCATTGCCGGTTGGCTGTACAATTTGCGCAAGTCCGGCAAAATTGTCTTCCCACTGCTGCGCGATGGGTCAGGCACTATGCAGTGCGTTGCCGTGAAAAGTGCCATTCCCGAAGAACTGTTTGAGACGTTGAAAGGGCTCACTCAGGAATCCGCTTTGATCATCACCGGCAAGATCCGCGCCGAAGAACGCGCCGCTGGTGGCTTTGAAATGGATGTGGAAGCGGCTGATGTTATCCAGCGCGTTCCAGAAGATGATCCCTATCCCATCACGCCGAAAGAGCACGGCATTGACTTCCTAATGGATCATCGCCACTTGTGGCTGCGCAGTAAACGGCAACATGCCATTTTGCGAATTCGTCACGAAGTGATTAAGGGCATTCGTGACTATTTCGATTCGCACGACTTCACACTGGTGGATACCCCCATCTTCACCCCAGCTGCTTGCGAAGGTACCACGACGTTGTTTGAAGTGGACTACTTCGAAGATGAAAAAGTATATCTGACCCAATCTGGCCAGCTTTATAACGAAGCAACCGCGATGGCCTTTGGCAAGGTCTACTGCTTCGGCCCCACTTTTCGAGCTGAGAAATCGAAGACTCGCCGTCACTTGACTGAGTTCTGGATGGTGGAGCCGGAAATGGCGTTCGCAACTTTAGATGACGTGAAGTTCGTCGCTGAAGAGATGATCTGTTTCGTCGTTGCACGAGTGCTGGCCAACCGGCAGGAAGAATTGAAAACCCTGGAGCGCGACATCACGAAACTGGAGGCCATCAAGGCTCCCTTCAATCGCATGAGTTATGATGACGCGGTGAAAAAGCTGCAATCGTTGGGCAGCGAAATCCAATGGGGCGGCGACTTCGGCAATACTGACGAAACTCTGCTGACCGCTGATATGGATCGGCCAGTGCTGGTGGATCGCTACCCCGCGGAAATCAAGGCGTTCTACTTCGAGCATGATCCAGATCGTCCTGAACTGGCGCTAGGGGTGGACCTGATTGCCCCCGAAGGTTACGGCGAAGTGATTGGCGGCGGCCAGCGCGTTTCAGATTTGGCAACGTTGAAGAAACGGTTGGATGACCACAAGCTGCCTCATGAAGCGTTCGGCTGGTATCTGGATTTGCGCAAATTCGGCGGTGTGCCGCATGCCGGATTTGGTATGGGTGTGGAGCGATTCACGGCTTGGATGTGTGGGACTGAGCATATCCGCGAGACCATTGCGTTTCCTCGGATGTTGTACAGGACACGGCCGTAGTGGAGCAGGCTATTCTGATAACATGCCCTTTCAAATTTGCAGCACCCGGCAAAGCTTTCAAGATGACGACCCGTTGATGGGAATGGAGGAAATCTGGGAGCGGCTGAAATTGGTTCCAATTCTTGATACTCGTACCGACGACGAGATTTTAGGATACGGGCCAGAAGGACTTCCAAGTTAGTTTGTCTATAGAATTCTTCCCGAGGAGTACTTCACGTACGCCTTGGCCCGAACAACTTCCGAGCCACTTCAAGGGGGCGAACCGATTTGTGGTTTGGCCGCTTTTTACTTCGACAACAGATTGATAATTCTTCAAGTGGGCCCTGATTTCAAATTGGATCTATAGCGCTCGTACTTCCACGCTAAATCTACTGCGTGTTCGCGAGGCATCCGTGATTTGATTTCATCCAGCCAGGCAAAAAACTCTTGCATTCTTTTGGCGCTGAAAACTTTGCAGCCATAGGTCTCTGGCACCGAAACAAGTTTGTCTTTCATAAGTCCCACCATGAACTCGTCAGTAAAGAAGGCATCGCAATACGGAGCATAGGTGGAAGCGTGACTAACGTCGTCCAAAAAACCAGACAACTTCTTCCTCGTTTTTACACTATCCGGTTTGGGAAACATCCCGTCTCTCACCCGTTTTTTGAAAGTGCTAAATAGGCGCGCGGACAATTGAACTGCTGGTATCTCAGTAAAGTGCTTTGACCTAAAGAACGCGCCAATCATTGTTAGGTCAGCCTCTCTGACTTCAACAACGAATCTCATGCTCTCTACAACAGAAGCACTTATTGGAGAATCAATGAGAGCAGAAAAGTCTCCCATCATAAGCCGACGGACTTTTTCCGTGTAGCCATCAACCAGCAACCTTTCCTGATCATGAAACTCAAGATTCATGTCATCTTTAAAAGTACGGGCCTTGTTTGCCCATTCTGGCAATACCTTTAACAGCTCCTCAATGGACTGTTGTTTCAGTAGGCATTTGCGGATAACATCCGTTGCGGCGCTAAAAACACTGATCGAATAATCGCCATCCCAATCATGAACGCTCGGAAAAAGTGCGTCGCGTTCCTCTTTCTGATATGAGGTAGGCTTGTTGTCTAAAAATGCTTGAAAGGCTTTCAAGATTTGCGTTTCTTGGACTTTCCAATCAGGTTCAAAGCGGTGCCCTCGAGAGGCTTTTTGAATGAAATGGATCAACCCGTCGCGATGATCTCCGGCAAAATCAGCTTCGTTTTCATGAATCGAAGAGTAGGGGATGGCTAGTAGTTGTAAATCAAGTACCTCCTTAACTTTTTCCATAGCAGCAGTCCATTTCGGATCGTTTCCTCGGTGCACGGAAGAGAAAAAGTTCTGATCCAAGTAGAGAATGCTTTTCCGGGTTTTTTTACTCAACATTTGTTAGATTATACGAAAATCCAAAAAACGGATTCCCCATTTCACCGGTTCGCAACGTTTAGCCCAATCGTAAAGCCGAACCTGGCAATCTGCTCAATCCCAGCGAAGTCCCAATCGTCCTTATATTCATCCGACGGATTATGGTAATTCTTCTCGTTGTATTGGGTGAATATCGTGCTGCCGAAGTTTGCCGGCTTACCTTCATATTCATGGCCCATGTTAATCGAAAAAGCCGGGATCCCAACCTTCGCAAATGCGAAATGATCGGAGCGGAAATAGTGCCCTTGCTCGGGTTC
>JAYUSZ010000189.1:0-11472 GCA_043755435.1 Bryobacterales bacterium
GGGACTCCAAAACAGACAAGATTACCGGCATTAACGCCAGCGGACCAACTCCCAAAGGGATGACCATCAATGCTTTAAAGGCGAAAGGGCACTACAGCATGCCTGGCTCAGGAATTCACACCGTCTCCGTTCCCGGCACCGTAGATGGTTGGGCGAAGATGCATCAAAAGTTCGGTCGCCTACCCTGGGCCGACCTTTTTCAACCAGCCATCCACCACGCACGCAACGGATTTCCGGTCACCGAAATCATTCAATACGATTGGTCACACACCGTCGGCAAGCTCGATGCCGATACCAATGCTCGCAAGGTTTATCTAATTGATGGTCGTGCCCCCACAGTAGGAGAAGTATTCCGAAATCCGCAACTAGCAAATGCGTTTGAAGCGCTGGCCCAAACCGGACGCGATGCTTTTTACAAAGGTCCCATTGCCCAGTCGATTCTGAAAACTTCAAAGCGTTTAGGGGGGACCTTAACGGCTGATGATCTGGCAGGATTTCATTCAGAATGGATCAACCCGATATCAACCAGCTATCGAGGTTGGAGGGTATCGGAAATGCCTCCTAACGGTCAAGGCATAGCCGTTTTGATGATGCTAAATATCATGGAGAAGTTCCCAATCCAGGAAAAACAACCCTTCAGCGCCGATGCTTTCCACTGGAAGATCGAAGCACAGAAACTCGCCTATCAGGATCTGCGCGCCTATAACGCAGACCCCCGCACTGTTTCTGTTCCAGTCAAAGGGATGCTTTCCAAAGACTATGCCACCGAGCGCGCAAAGCAAATTGAACTTGGAAAAGCGGGCTGCTCGTTTTCGGCTGGGGAGTTTGAAAAAGGGAGCCACACCATTTATCTTTCCGTGGTCGATAAGGAAGGAAACATTGTTTCTTGGATTCAAAGCATCTCTGATCTGTGGGGTTCCGGCGTAGTTGTCGACGATTTTGGATTTCAACTGCACGACCGTGCAGGTGGATTCACCTTCGATCCCCAACACCCCAATGTTTTGGCCCCTGGAAAGAGACCATACCACACAATCATTCCCGGCTTCATGGAAAAGGGCGACCAGAAAATTGGATTTGGAATTATGCGCGGTGCGAACCAAGCGCTGGCGCATGCCCAGTTTGTTTCCAACATCGTCGACCACGGAATGAACATTCAAGCTGCTCTTGAGGCTCCTCGCTTCACTCGGCAAACATTGGGCGGATGCGACGTTCTGATTGAAAGCCGTGTGCCGATAACAGAGCGAGAGGAATTGACAAAGCGCGGACACTATCTGGATGTGCGCGGAGAATATTCGGGCCAAATGGGCGGTGGCCAAGCGGTCCTTACTGACACTTCTAAAAAGGTGCACTATGGAGCATCCTCACCGCGCAAGGACGGTGCGGCAATTCCTGAGCCTATAGAATTCTGGAAAGTTACTGCCCGGCCTGCCGCGAAAGGTCTGCCAACACCAGTCGAATCTCGCCGTAACTAATATCGTCGGGCAATACTTCTTTGATGGGTTTTACTTTTTCAAACCCCTGTTGGTGCACTGCATCTTCAATCAACTTGCGTCGCGCTGGGGTCATCCAGGAAACCTGCCACTGAATCTTGCCTTGGGAAACCAGGGTACAAATAGTACTGATCACAGTTTCCACGCGACGGTCGCGAAGTTTCGCGATCTCCTCCATTGACTTTCCTTCCTGCAACAATTGCAATGTAATTTCAGCAGGGGAATGCTTTGGACCATCGGCTTCTGTTTGAACAAACTTGTCGCCCCGTTCAAAAGCCTGAATTGCCCCCAAAATCTCCTCACCCCACTTTTCTGACTTGGCCTGACCAATGCCAAACACCTTCAACAAATCAGCAATTGTATGGGGCACCCTTCTAGCCAAATCGTCAATGGTAGCATCGTGCAAAATGATGAATGCTGGCTGCTTAGTTTTCTTCGCCATCTCCAGCCGCCAAAGCCGCAAATGATCTCGCAGCCCTTCATCTAACTGCTCTTGCTTTTTCAGCGGAAGGAGTTTCTTCTCGGCGACTGGTTTCGCATCTAGCCATTCCAGCGAATAGCCACACACGTCACAGCCGTCGCACTTTTCCCATTTCGGAGCTTCTCCAAAATATTGGCAAAGTGCACGAGGCCTGCAAGCCTTGCCCTCCGCAAATTCGCGAACCACCTTGTAACGGTCCCAAGCACGGTTGCGTTCTTCTTTATCTTTAAGCTGCTCAATAAAGTAGGCCAACAGACCGATGTCGCGTTTTTGCCATAACAAAAGGCAATCCGCAGGTTCACCGTCACGACCTGCCCGGCCAGCCTCCTGATAATACTGTTCCAGCGATTTCGGAAGGGCCAAGTGGACCACCGCACGCACGTGAGGCTTGTTGATTCCCAGCCCAAATGCCAACGTGCCAACAAGCACACGAACTTCATCAGCCATCCAAGTGTTCTGGTTTCGACGCCTGACCTCTGTGCCTAATTGGCCATGATAGGCAATCGCTTCAATGCCGTTCTGTCCCAGTTCATCCACTGTGGTTTCTACAGATGAAACAGTGGGGGCGTAGACGATAACCGTGCTTCCCAGGTGGGCACGCAAAGTCCGCAACAGGTATTCGAACTGTGTGCTGGAATCTGTTTGACGGATCACAAATCGAAGGTTTGTCCGGTGGAAACTACGGATATACTTTCCAGGATGATGCAAACCCAACTGCTGAATAATGTCGTGCCGTACTCTTTGTGTCGCCGATGCTGTAAAAGCGGCAATCGGGACACCCGGAAAGTTACTCCGTAGTCGGCCCAGCATGCGATATTCCGGCCGAAACTCATGCCCCCATTCTGAAATGCAATGGGCCTCGTCAATGGCAAATAACGCAAGTGGAATATTGTTCAACCAATGGATGGTATCTTCGCGAGCCATCCGTTCTGGCGACAAATAAAGCAAGCGGTAAGTTCCGCGCTTGGCTTCCCACATCACCTTCTGCTGCTCGGCGTAAGGCATACTGCTATTGATCACGGCGGACGGAATTCCCATTTGCGCTAACTGATCGCACTGATCCTGCATCAAGGCGATGAGCGGAGAAATGACAACGGTAGTCCCTGTACCAACCAACGATGGCAATTGATAGCAGAGCGATTTTCCTCCGCCTGTGGGCATAACTACAGCCGCATCACGGCCGCCCAACAAACAACGGATAATCGCCTCTTGCTGAGGACGAAATTCGTCATACCCCCAATATTGGCGAAGCAGGCCATGGAGATCAGGCTCAGGTGAGGTGTCCAACACTTTCATTGTATCTTCGTCTCAGTAAGAATCTCGATAGAATATACAAGAGATATGAAAACTCGACGACAAGCAATTCAAACCGCGCTGGCAGCCGCCGTGCCGTTGGCCGCTGCGCAGGAACATCAGCATGAAGGTGCTCTTGTTCAACTCCCCGCCACAAAGAAGGTGGCAAAGTTTTTCAGTACCGATGAGTTAAAGACCCTTGCTCGTTTGGTGGACCATATTATCCCGCGCACTGAAACCCCTGGCGCAGCAGACGCCAATGTCCACTTCATCATTGATGGCAACACGCGGATTCGGGCAGAGTTCCGCCGTGGAATCGCTTCCTTGAACGGAGAAGCTCGTAAGAAAGATGGAAAGGCTTTTGTGGAACTGACCGAGCCGGAACAAGTGGTGATTCTAACTACCTTCAGCAAGGAGCAAGGAACCAGCCGCGCCAGCTTCTTTAAGTTGCTAAAAGATTCCACAATCGACGGTTACTATTCCACTAAGGAAGGTCTGCAACAGGAACTTGGCTGGAATGCAAATACGTTTCTAAGAGAATTTCCAGGTTGCACTCACCCGGAGCATCAGGTCTAAAACCATGTACGCACAATCCTCACAAAAAAAGCATGATGTGGTTATTATCGGCAGCGGCGCTGCCGGCGGCATGGCTGCTTGGAACCTGACTCGGCAAGGAGTGAATGTTACCGTTCTGGACGCCGGCCAGAAATTTAATCGCGCTCAGTTTTGGTCGCACGTGAAACCTTGGGAGTGGCGCGATCGCTTGGAGCGTGGATTACGACCTCCTCAAATGATGCTGGATACGAAGGAGCAGCCTTATGAAACTCCCAATGACCAGCCATTCGAGTTGACCCGAGTGTGGGGTCGCGGCGGGAAGACCAATATTTGGGGACGAGTGTCCCTTCGTTATTCCGATGTCGATTTCACTGGTCCTGAAAAGGACGGCTGGGAAATTCCGTGGCCGTTGCGGTATGCCGATATCTCTCCCTACTACGACAAAGTGGAACAGTTGATCGGCGTGTGCGGCGGTACGGACGATCAGGACTCTCTGCCCGGCAGCAAGTTTATGCTTCCAGCCCCCAGCCCCCGTTGCGGTGAAAGATTGATGCAGAAGGCGGCGAAAAGCATTGGCATTTCTGTGGTTGCTGGTAGGCGCGCAGTGCTGACGAAGGAGCACAACGGCCGTGCACCATGCCACTATTGCGGAGCTTGCGGAAAGGGTTGCGATGTGGCGGCTTTCTTCAATTCCACTGACTATCTGCTGGAACCTGCCGCGAAGACGGGCAAACTGCAAGTGATCGACAACGCTGTTGTGGCGCGAGTTTTGGTAGATGACAAGGGGTTGGCAAGCGGAGTTCAATACTTTGACCGTAATACCAAACAGGAACATACAGTACAGGCGCGCATTGTGGTTATGGCAGCTTCGTGTATTGATTCAACGCGTATTTTATTGAATTCCAAATCCTCAAAATATCCCAATGGCATTGCAAATTCCAACGACGTCATCGGACGATATTTGACGGAACAAACCCGCTTCCACATGTATGGCTTTGCTCCAGAACTGCGCGGAGCGAAGACGCAGAATGACGATGGCATTGGCGGCGAACATATTTATATGCCGAGGTACAACCATCGTGATGGGCGCAAGCGCGATTACCTGCGCGGGTTTGGGTCGCAATTCTGGTCCACCGGCGCACAGGCAAACGCTGAATTTGCCAAGTCGCTGCCAGGGTTTGGGACGGAGTTCAAGAAGTCAGTGAAGAATCGCTACCCTGCCCTGCTCTCGCTGCATCCCTATGGCGAAGTGCTGCCGCGCCGCGACAATCGAGTAACGGTGGAAGGCACGCCGAAAGATCGATACGGAGTTCCAATTGCTCGCATTGAATTTAAGCTGTCCGACAACGAACGGAAAATGGTGGACGAGATGTACGATTGTGCGGAATCCATTCTCCGCGCGGCGAAGGCTGAAATTCTTCCTTTCAAACGTGGTGAATTAGCAGCGGCTGGATCGGCAATTCATGAGCATGGAACAGTGCGCATGGGCAGCGATCCGAAGCGGAGTGCGGTGAGTAGTTTCGGGCAGGCTCATGAGGTGAAGAACCTGTATGTGCTGGACGGCGCCATCTTCCCGACTGCAACGGAGAAGAACCCGACGTTGACTATTTTGGCTGTGGCGTGGAGAGGGAGCGATCAATTGGCTGAGGAGTTCCGAAAGGGGAATATTTAAGCTTCAGAACTCCAGAATTGGCAGAAGAGCTTCTGGAGTTACAGATCGGACCGGCGAATTGCGGAATCCCTTTGGGTCACGCGTAACGATCAATTCACATGCAGCGAATTTGGCCGCAGAAGCTGTCACCGCGTCCTCAAAGTCGAATAGTTCCGATTGCAGCGCGTCTTGAAGAACTGCGTTGTTCACTGCAGCTACCCCAAAGACCTTCAGGATTGATGCGATGATAGCTGTTGCTTTGTTATTGCCGATTTCCCTTCGGAGTATATAGTGAATTGTAGTGATAGCATGAGCTGAGATAATTCCTTCAGCCTTACCTTGTTCAATGCCTGCCCAGGAAGCTTTGCTGGCCACAACATGAGGTTGCCTGGCTAGCAAAACATCTAGAACAACATTGGAGTCGAAGAGGACCCTCTTCATCGATACTTTTCCAGAAGGTACTTATGGTAATCCTTGATGTCTGCATGTTTGAGAATTCCAAGGACCGAATCTAGAACGGGAGTGGGTTTGATAGAGGAAGATGGCGGCGAAACCACGGCCGCTAGGTAGGTCTCAACCATTTGCGAAACGGAAACACCGTGTGATTTAGCATATTCCTTGGCACGGGAAGCCACGTTTTCGTCGACGCTGAGTGTAAGCTTTGACATCTGTACGTATGATATCAAATGTTTGATACGTACAGATTTTGGATCTAGGGCTCCCGATACTCGTCAACATCTGGAAGAGTGGGCAATAAGAAATATTCTCGGCCAATTGCTGCTGTCGAGTCTTCAAGAATCTTGGTGAACCAATCCATTGGGTTTCCGATATGCCTGACCCATTGTAACGGGTGTCCGGTTGAAAGAAAAAGGCGTATCGAGTGCAGAAGGATCAACAACAGATTCCATATACAATGTATATTCATGCGTCAAGCAAGCGCTCCAGCACAAACCATCTCAAGCGAACAGGCGGCGGGCATGGTCCGCTCCGGCATGTGGCTCGACTATGGAGCCGTTCTAAGCCAGCCTGATGTCTTTGACAAGTCGCTTGCTCTCCGCGCGGGTGAACTGCAGAACGTTAAGATCCGCTCCTGCCTTTCAGCGAAGCCTCGCGCGGTGCTTGAAACCGATCCCCTTGGTAACAGTTTCCATTGGTTCAGTTGGCACTTCTCGGGCTATGATCGCAAGCAGCACGACGTTGGACGTTGCAACTACATGCCGCTCAACCTGGGCGAGGTGCCCGATTACTATCGGCGATTTCTGGACCCCGTTGACATCGTAGTTCTCAAAGTTTGCCCGATGGACGAAAGCGGGCACTTCAATTTCGGTCCAACAAATGCTTGGCATCGCGCGATTGCGGAGCGTGCCAAAGTCGTTATTGTCGAAGTCAGCCATGGGCTCCCTTGGGTTCACGGGGAACAGAACGGCCTCCATTGCAGCGAGGTTGATTTCATTATTGAAGGCGATCACCAACCGGCTGCTCAACTACCGAACCTTCCACCAAACGAAGTTGATCGCGCCGTTGCGAGGCACATCATTGCCGAAATCGAGAGTGGTTCCTGCCTGCAAATCGGAATCGGCGGTATGCCAAATGCAGTCTGCACACTATTGCTGGAAAGCAACATTTCTGACTTGGGCGTGCACACAGAAATGCTGACCGACGGCATTGTGGAACTGTATCAAGCAGGCCGCATAACGGGTGCGAAAAAGACTCTGCATCCTGGCAAAATCGTCTACACTTTCGCGCTTGGAACGAAGCTTATGTATGACGCTATCGAAAAGAATCCGGATTTCTCCTGTTGGCCGGTGGACCATACCAATCCGCCGCATATCATCATGCAGAATGATCGTATGATTTCGATCAACAACACAACGCAGATAGACCTGCAGGGTCAAGCCGCATCCGAATCCGATGGCCACCGCCACATTAGCGGTACCGGCGGGCAAGGGCAGTTCGTGCGCGGAGCATATGCATCGAAGGGTGGCAAGTCGTTTATCTGTCTGTCCTCCACTTACGACAAACGAGGCGAACGCCGCAGCCGCATTGTGCTGGATCTGACTCCAGGCAACATTGTCACCACTACGCGTTCTGACGTGATGTATGTGGTTTCTGAATACGGCATTGTGAATCTGAAAGGAAAGTCAGTGGCCGAACGGGCCAAGGCGATGATTTCGATAGCCCATCCCGACTTCCGCGAAGGGCTGGAGCGGCAGGCCTATGAACATCGGCTGATTCCCAAGGGTATTTCATTTTAAATTCAAAAACAGAAGGGCCCTCGATTCGGATGCCTGGTAGAACATCCGCCCCGAGGGCCAATTTGTCTTGCGGGAAGGTGGTTTAACTACTTAACTTGAAGGACGTCGTTTTCCTTGGTCTTTACAGACTTGTCCAAATTGGCGATGGCCGCATCGGTCATTTTCTGAATGTCGGCAACGGCGCGTTTTTCGTCGTCTTCGCTAATTAATTTGTCTTTGAACAGCTTCTTAATGGAGTCATTGGCATCGCGCCTGATATTGCGCATGGAGACCCGATGATCTTCTGCCGTGTTGTGCAGATGCTTCACCAACTCCTTGCGGCGCTCCTCATTCAAGGGCGGAATAGGGATGCGGATCAGCTTTCCATCATTTCCAGGATTCAAACCCAAATCTGAATTGCGGATGGCCTTTTCAATGGCACCGATCATCGAAATATCGAATGGCTGCGCAGTGATCATACCCGGCTCAGGAACGTGCAGGGTAGCCAGATGGTTAATGGGGTTCATGCTGCCATAGGCTTCCACTCTGATCGGCTCCAGTAGGTTCACCGAAGCACGGCCAGTGCGCATTTGCGCGATGGCATGCTGCATATCTGCCAAGGCCTTGTCCATTCTGGTCTTGGCTGCATTTTCAACTTCTTTTACGTTTTGAAAGTTCTGCGACATATCGCTTCCTTTACGCCCGTTAGGCGCAGATTAGCGTCCCGACGGGTTCACCCGCCGACATACGCATTATATTTCCGATTGTGTTCAGATTGAAAACAACAATCGGCAGACCATTGTCCCGGCACATGGCCACGGCAGAAGCATCCATGATGCCAAGAGCCTTGGCTAAAACTTCCTGATAGCTGATCTTCTCGTAAAAAATGGCATCAGCGTGTTTGCGCGGGTCCTTGTCGTAAACACCGTCTACGCCAGTAGCCTTGGCCACAATTTCAGCATGAATTTCCAAACCGCGCAACGTTGCCGCTGTGTCGGTTGAAAAGTAAGGATTGGAAGTGCCGGCTGCGAAAATTACGATGCGGCCTTTTTCCAAATGACGAATTGCGCGGCGGCGGATGTAGGGTTCAGCAACGGACGGCATTGAAATGGCGGTCATGACCCGAGTGGGTGCGCCTTGCTTTTCAAGAGCGTCCTGCAGCGCCAGGGAGTTGATGACGGTGGCTAACATCCCCATATGATCAGCAGCGACACGATCCATATTGCGTGCTGCGGCGGCCACTCCTCTAAAAAAGTTGCCACCGCCTACTACTAAACCAATTTGAACGCCCGTTTGTGCAACACCAGCCACTTCTGCGGCCAGGCCGTTGACACGCTCGGCGTTGATCCCAAATCGTTCATTGCCGGCTAGTACTTCGCCGGACAACTTTAGGAGGATGCGTCCGTATCGGGCCACTGCCATTAACCTTGCTGCTCAGTGGTTTCGTCAGAGGCAACCATGGTCTCGCCCACCTTGAAACGGACAAAACGAGCGATGCTGATGTTCTCACCCATTTTGGCGATCTTGGTGGCGATCAATTGCCCAACTGTTACCGTGTTGTCCTTGATGAATGGCATTTCCAGCAAACAGAACTCTTCGTAATATTTGCTGAGGCGGCCTTCCACCATCTTTTCAGCGATCTTTTCCGGCTTACCTTCAGCAATGGCTCGAGCCTTCTGAATTTCGCGTTCCTTATCCAGAACTTCAGCCGTAACGTCTTCCTTGCGAACGAACTTAGGATCCGTCGCGGCGATTTGCATCGCGATGTCTTTCACCAGTTCCTGAAAGTCTTCGGTACGGGCCACGAAATCGGATTCGCAGTTGAGTTCAATCATCACGCCAAGCTGTGATCCAGAGTGGATGTAAGTGCCGATGCTTCCCTGCTTGGTGGCGCGGGAGGACTTCTTCGACGCCGAAGCAATGCCGCGCTTGCGCAGCACGACTTCCGCTTCGGCGATAACGCCATTGGCTTCCACTAAAGCTTTCTTGCATTCCATCATGCCAGCGCCAGTGCGCTCGCGTAGTTCTTTAACCTGTGCTGCGGTGATCTCCGCCATAGTTTTACAATCCTATTTTGAATTTTCAGTGGGACAGGCCGGAACGGCTTGTCCCACGTAAGCGGTTTTAGTCTTTTTCCAGATCCTGCTGCAATTTCTTTGGCAGGTTGGAGGTGATCTCATCGTCAGGAATGGTTTCCGACATGAGTTGTTCAGCATACTGGGGATCCAGATATTGAGCATAGTCGCCCGAAGTCTGGTCGCCCGAGGAAGGTTCTTCGTCAACGTTGATTTGACGCATCGCTTGCGAGAAATCCTGTTCAGTGGCCAAGGCTCTGCCTTCAATGCAGGCATCGGCGATCTTGGTGGTGAACAGACGAATGGCACGCAGCGCGTCGTCATTGCCGGGAATTACGTGATCCACAACATCAGGATCGCAATTAGTGTCTACAACAGCCACCACTGGAATGCCCAGTTTACGGGCTTCCAAAACGGCGATGCCTTCTTTGTTGGAATCGATGACAAACATTACATCAGGCAGGCCAGGCATATCTTTAATGCCAGCCAGATTCTGCTGCAAATGCTTCCGTTCGCGTTCCAGACGGCCCACTTCTTTCTTCGAGCGGCCAGCCCAGTTATGATCGTTAGCAAGTTCGTCCAGTTCCTTAAGCCGTTTGATGGACTTTTGAACCGTGGTCATGTTGGTGAGCAATCCGCCCAGCCAACGATTGTTGACATAGTACATGCCGCAACGGGTTGCTTCTTCGGCGATGGCTTCCTGCGCTTGGCGCTTGGTGCCGACAAACAGGACATTTTTGCCCATGGCTGCCATTTCGCCGACGTACCGCATTGCGTCTTTGAAAAGTTTGAGAGTTTTTTGTAGATCTACAATGTAGATCCCATTACGTTCGCCAAAGATGTATTCTTTCATCTTTGGATTCCAGCGCTTGGTCTGGTGCCCGAAGTGAACGCCAGCTTCGAGCAATTCTTTCATTGAAATCGACGGCAAAAAAGGCCTCCTCATGGTGGCGCGGCACAAGGTCAGGCGTCACTCCGACCGGCCGGGCAGTTGCTACGTAATCAAGGGTTGAGCGAACGGCCCGCCGGTCAAGCGGAATTTGCGGGCCGCCGCAGAATGAGAGAACAACAAAAACCAATCCAGCTTAGCGCTTGGAGAACTGGAAGCGCTTGCGGGCGCCCTTTTGTCCGTACTTCTTGCGCTCATGCTCGCGCGGATCGCGCGTCAGCATGCCGAGTTCCTTGAGCTTGGGCCGGAGTTCGAGATTAAAGTCGCACAACGCTCGCGCAATGCCCAGGCGGATCGCGCCGGCCTGGCCGCTTACGCCGCCGCCGTGGCTGGTTACCAGGATGTCGAATTTGTCAGCCGTCTCGGTGGCAAGCAGCGGTTGGCGCACAGCGGTGCGCGCGGCTTCCGACGGAAAGTAATTTTCAAACGTCCGCTTGTTAATGACAATCTTGCCCTGACCGGGACGGAGGAACACGCGGGCCACCGCACTCTTGCGGCGTCCGGTTCCGAGGTTTTGCGTTAACGCTGCTGGCACATCTACTCCTGTTTCATCCTTTTGCTACTTCTGCGGAGCCAGCGCGACGGGCTGCTGCGCCTCGTGCGGATGCTTGGGTCCGGCATATACCTTCAGTTTGGTCACCATATGCTTGCCGAGCTTGTTCTTCGGCAGCATGCCAGCCACGGCGAGTTCCACGATTCGGACCGGGCGCACCAACCGCATTTTGGCGGCGTTGCGCTCTTTCA
>JAYUSZ010000190.1:0-31799 GCA_043755435.1 Bryobacterales bacterium
GTGCCAAACTTAAATGGTAACGCCTGAAGCTACAGAACGGATTTCGACAACTCCGGCGAAACTTGCTTGCTTAGGAAGCTTATAACCTTCGGCGTTCAGTCCTTCAAGTATTTAAGCTTAAAAAATCCAGGACCGCTCTCTCGCGATCGGGGTTCGGTTGCAGTACGGTTTTATTACTTCTCGGCCACCCAAGCCAAGAACATGCCGTCGGGCTCCACATCTTCCCAATAGCTGATCGGCTTGCTGCTCACTGTTCGGCAATGCTTGCGGAGCATCGCTTCCATTTCCTGGCGGTTGAACCAACGCTCCCAGGTGGGTGTTTCCAGCTTGCCCCAATGCTCCACATTTTTGTCGATCACTACAATTTTGCCGCCGGGCTTCACAACGCGGCATAGCTCCGCTACTGCCTTTTCGATTTCCACGGCATGCTCCAAACTCTCAGTGGCGTAGGCACCATCGAAGCATTCCGTTGCGTAGGGCAATGCGGTCAAAGATCCGGCACAACGCACCAGATCAGAAGCTGCATATTGCAGCATTGCTTCCGCCAAATCCATGGCATGAACTTCCGATTGTGGCGTGTTGTCTTTTAAGATTCTGGCAAAGCGGCCCTTGCCACATCCGGCGTCGAGTACGCGCTTTCCGTCAAGGTGACCCAGATGTTGAATCACCAACTTCACATGGTAAATACGGGGGTCAATTGTGGAAGGAAAATGTTCTTCGTCCGATGCGGCTTCATTGAAGTTACGGCGGATCTTCTTGCGCAAATCCGCCGTCAATTCCAAGGTTTTCGGCTTCTTCCCTAACCAACGGTCAAGCCATTGCATGGGTGCGGTTACGCCTTTGTCAGGAAGATTGGGAGGCCCAGTTTATTTGAGTAGTTAGGACGGTAACGCTCTTTGTTGTACATGGTGTCCAGTTCCACTTTGCGAGGTCCAAGTTTAGGATCAGGAATTGCCACCATGGCGTAGCAGCCACCATTGATTGCTGTCATCAGTCCGCTTTTGCCTTCTACAATCGCATCGAGTGCCATGTTACCGAAGGTACCAGCGATCAGCTTATCGACGAAGTCAGGGCTGCCGGAGCGGAGGTCGTAAGTGAGGTCGCTGGCAATGGTTTCTTCGCCGGAAACTTTCTTGATCAAATCAGCGAAGCTCTCGCCGACGTTGGCTTTTTTGCGATGGCCGTAGGCATCGGGTTCCCCATATTCAGTGGCAACGTAGCCTTCCCATTGCGCCCCTTCGCTGAGAACTACCAGCGCATAGTTGCTGGGATTGTTGCGCTTGTCTCTAAGAATCAAGTCAATCATTGTTTCCTGGTTGAACTTGAATTCTGGAATACCGCAACGCAAGGAATTTACGTAGGCGGTGTAGAGAGCTGTATAACCGGCGTCGCGTCCAAAAATGCGGAACACGCCGACCCGTTCGTGCGAACCTACCGTTGTGCGCTGGCGTTGAATCGCGTCCGTTGCGCGGCTGATGGCGGTGGAAAACCCGATGCAATATTCGGTATTGCGAACATCGTTATCCATGGTCTTGGGAATGGAGATCATCTTCACGCCCAATTTATCCAGGGTGGCTGCATAGCTTAGAGTGTCGTCGCCGCCAATGGCGATCAGATAATCCAGCTCCAATTTTTCCAGGTTCTTCAAGACGGTCTTCGATACGTCGTAGACCGTGTTGGTCACGCCACCTTTGGTCACTTCGCTGGTGGGATAATCGGCTGCGCTCAAATGTGCGGCAACCTTTTTCATCTTTGATGGGTTGGTGCGGCTGGAATGCAGGAAGGTGCCACCAGTGCGATCGATGGTTCTGGTATTGGTACGGTCCAGGGGAAGTATGTAGCGAGTTGTGCTGGCAACATCTTCAAAATTCACGTGGGTAAGGCCTTCCCAGCCTCTACGAATGCCGATCACCTGCATGCCCAATTCGCTGCTGCGATAGACGACGCTTTTGATTACGGAATTAAGACCTGGGACGTCGCCGCCGCCGGTTAAGATACCAATGCGCTTGGTTGCCATGAAGCTCCTATATTGTAGGGATTACCCTTTTATTATACGTTCTGAGGGCTTTTGAAACCAAGCTATGCGGGGAGTGAAGCAGCTAAATAATCGGGCCGGTCGGCGGCAGTACGGTGACGAAAACTCTTTGCTACTTCGCATTTGTCCAAAAGAAACACGCCGGGCAATTGAAGCACATCGCCTTCTGGCTTACCTACACCATGGCCTTCAAAAAGACAGGCGCAAATGCCGCGCCAAATAACTCTTGGGCTGGCAACCTGAGCTAGCGTACCGCGCTTTAGGCCGAAGGCTTCGTAGAGGCGCTGATCCGTATCGTGAATTGTTTCCATGTTTTGAAAACCGTGCCGGGCCAAAAGCATGGCTGTGGCGTGTGGATTTCCAAGGTGAACGAATACGATTTGCACACCATTCGCCTCAATACCCTGGCGGACTTTCGCCACATCTGCAACGGCTTGGCGGCAAAAAGTGCATCCAGCGTGCCGCAGAAAGACTACCAGGATTGGATGAAGGTTAGAAAGCGTGGCCAAATCTGAACCAGAACTTGTCATTTTTTCATTTAAAAGGTCGGCAATTGCCGTTGGACTAATTCCCGCCATTAGATAGTAGGATTCCGTAGCTTGGGGTTGAGGCGCAAAATCTTTTGCACACCGTATCCCAAAGATAGCATTCAACAGATTTACTACGGGATTCCCCTTAGCTAGCTGTACACTGTAAGACGAGGGGTATTCCAATATGCCACGTCGCGGTCCTATAGTTCTGCTGTTCCTGTTCCTGATTTTCTTCTTCTCGCGCACCATTGCCGGGTGGGTGATTGAATACCACTGGTGGAAAGAAGTCGGCCAATTGGAAACTTGGCTGCGCTTGTGGACTTACGATCCACTGCCTTATGTGATTGCCGCCATAGTTGCATTTCTGGTCTTATTCACCGTGCATGCAAGGGCGCTGAAATCCGTCAAAACAGGATTAGGGCAGCACCAGGAATATGCGCAGTTTACGACGGTGCTTTTGCTGGCCGTCAGCGGGTTCATTGCCAGGGCGACGATTCAGCCGAAAATCGTGCAGATGTTCGCCGCCGGTCAAGGTGCGTTGCCGGGCAAATGGCACGACCCTGCTTTTGGCATGTCCCTGAATTTCTATTTATTCGACTACCCGTTCTTTATGGCAGTGCTGAATTTTCTGCTGCTATTGGCCTTTGTTGCGGCTGTTGTATTTGCGGTGTCAAAAACAATTTGGGCCTTTCCGCAATCGTTCGACCGTTCGGGGGAATCGAACGTCATTTCCTTTTCGCCAGCACTTTGGGAGGCGTGGTCCCATTCCATGTTCCTGCGCGTAGTGGCAGCAATCTTCTTTTGCGGCTTGGCGATGAAGGCATATCTGGGCCGGTTCGCACTGCTTTACGAAGATCATGGGTTCATGGTTGGTGTTGACTATGTGGCGGAGAATGTGCAAATTCCGTTGATTTTATTGAGCATTGTTACTTACCTTCTAATCGCAGTTGGCTGTGCTTTGGGACGATACAAGGTTGCTGCAATTTTGTTTCTGGTGTGGCCGCTGGAAGCGTTGCTGCCTCGTTTTGTGAATTCGCTATATGTGAAGCCGAACGAAATTTCGTTGCAGAAACCATATGTGGCGCGGCATTTGGAATCTACCCGCGCTGCTTATGGGCTTAGCGAAAAGCACAAGACAATTACCTATAACGCGAAGGCGGAAGCCAACATTGATCTGACAAAAAACAAGGCGTTGCTCTCCACCGTCCGCATTTGGGATTGGCGGGCGTTTCACGATACGGTGACGCAGATTCAACCGTTGCGCCCCTATGCATTTCAAGATACCGATGTGGACCGTTACAATTTGCAGGGGCGTATGCGGCAGGTTTTGTTGAGTGCTCGAGAATTGGATTTGGAACAACTGGGAGACGCGCGCAATAGTTGGCCCAATACGCACTTCACGTATACACATGGCTATGGAGTGGTTGCTGCCGACGCTAACCGGCTAACCTCCGATGGATTGCCGTTGCTGTTTATTCAAGATGCTCCGCCGAAGGTTACGATCCCCGATTTGAAGTTGACGCGTCCGGAAATTTATTTCGGCGAGACGGCTCGGGAACCGGTTTTTGTGAATACGGAAGTGCCCGAGTTTAACTACCCCTCAGGATCAGAAAACGTTCATAGCAAGTATGAAGGAAAGGGCGGTTTCCCAATCGACAATTGGTGGCTGCGGCTGACTGCTGCCGTGTACTACAGCGATTCCAATATTCTACTGACCGGATATTTGAAAGAGGGGAGCCGGATGATGATTCATCGCCGGGTGCGGGAGCGTGTATCGGACTTGGCTTCGTTTCTGGAATGGGATCAGGATCCTTATTTGGTAATTGACGCGGACGGAAAACTGGTGTGGCTGATTGATGGATTCACTACAGCTGATACGCACCCTTACTCGCAGCGAATTTACAGCGAAGAACTGGGGCGGATCAACTATATTCGCAATTCCGTGAAAGCGACGGTGGACGCCTATACTGGGGAAACTCGGATGTACGTTTTTGATGCAAGCGACCCCATTATTGCTGGTTATCAACACCTATTCCCAAGCTTGTTTCTTCCCGCATCAGCGATGCCATCAAGTTTGCGAAGTCATACCCGGTATCCAGAAACGTTGTTTGCAACGCAAGCGCAGATTTTCCAAACGTTCCATATGACCGATCCCGATTCGTTCTATAACAAGGCGGATGTTTGGGACTTCGCACGGGAAACCAGAACGGCAGCGGGCAAGGCGCAGTACATTGCCCCGTCGTACCAGATTGCAACTTTGCCTGGGGAGTCGGAACCGGAATTCCTGTTGACTACGATGTTCACGCCTCGTGGAAAGGATAATTTGCTGGGGATGATGGTGGGGCGTTGCGATGAGGAAAGCCTTGGAGAATTGGTATTTGTGGATCTGCCGAAGCAGGAGCTTTTTTATGGGCCGATGCAGGTGGAGGCGCGGCTGAACCAGGATCAGCAGATCTCGAAAGATTTGACGTTGTGGAATCAGCAGGGTTCGCAAGTGGTGAATGGGCAGATGCAGGTGTTGCCGATTGACGGGACGTTCCTATACATTCAGCCGCTTTATTTGCAGGCGTCGCAGGCGAAGATGCCGCAGTTGAAGAAGGTGGTGATGGCGATTGGGAATCGGATGGTTTATGCCAACAGCTATGAAGAAGGGTTGGCGGAAATCGCCGGGACCAGGGCACCTGTGGTTCAGACGACGAGTGGGCAAACGAGTACGAGTGCGGTGCCGGCAACTTCGATGCCGATTTCAGCGGATAAGTTGGAGACGGCGAAGCGGCATATGAAGCGGTACCGGGAATTGTTATCGCAAGGCAAGTATGGAGAGGCGGGGAAGGAGTTGGAAGGGATGGAAGCGGCTCTGCGGTAAGGGTGCCGGAGTGCCCGCTTGTACGGACAAATGGACAGCGTTCTTTAAAATAGAGACAGATGCTGATTCACAAATTTTCTGGGCTGGGATCAAATCTTAATGGGCTACAGCTTCTCAGTGTCCTTGCCTCCAGATTCACCGGACAAATTCTGAGGAAAAAGGTCGTTGTCGCACGGCAATCTATGGACATAGATTCCAACCTTACAGTCTTCCGCAAAAAATATGGATCCAATACCCCCGGGTGAAATATGGGTGTGACAAGTGGGCCCATTAACAACGGCCAAAAGAAGGTCAGCCAAATATCGGAGAGAATTAACATCACCCTCCAAGCGAACATAGGGGAGACCTTCATCCACGTCTGATTGCACGAATTCCACTTGTAATGTTACAGGTATATTTTCGTACTTCTCCCACAGGTTATCTTGGGTGATAAGCCTTTCATCTTTGCTATTCATAAATTGAACCGTTCTCAGCCAAATTTAGGAGATCTCATTGTTGTGCTTCTAGAATCTCTCTCTAACACATCCGTTGTCCCAAACCGAACGAGTCCGGTTATTTTTTTCTTGGTCTTTTTTTGATTTATAGACTTCCCAGTGATCACCATGACTAGTATCCTTACACCAAATCTCCCCCGTTTGAGGATTTAGTTTGCATGGTTGACCTCTTACAGGTTCAAATGTCTGATCGGGTTTGGGATTGGAGGGAGTGCCTTCGCGTTCCCCAGGAGGACAGTCGCTCGGCATCAACTTTCTCTTTTGATTCCAATAATTAAATAGCCTCTCTGCGAGAATAGCAATCATTGTGATTCTGTTATTGCCCGCTGAACCATTCGGGCCTATTCGAATTGGTGGCAATGTTGGGAGTGGTGCACCCTGAATCAAGTTTTGACTCAACAAAAATTCGTAGGCTTCATCTGTCAGCACTACTTCAACTTCATAGCATTCCCAAGTCACGCAATTATAGGGAAATGGATTGGAGATGCTCTGAAGACGAACGTAAGGAGGCCAAGATGTTTCGGATTGTCCCGTGACTACTGGGTCCATTGCTGGAGAGAAGATTTGATCGATCAAAGTCTGGTCGTGCACGTTCTCCGCAAGTAATCCAGAGCTGTCATTCTTATTAATCGGGTCTGAGAGTGCATAGCTATACCGGTTCCAACTTCCAGGATCGCCAACCCCCCCGCTTGCTTGATAAGGATCACTTGCGGTAAAACGGCCAACTGTGCTGCCATAGTGCCGCTGATCCGCATAATCCAACCCTGTGGCGTCACGCAAGTACGTACCAAACTTTTCCGCAGGATTGGCAGATGTAGCCTTTTCCTCGCCAAACGGGAAGTAGTCAACCGCTGTTCCACCGCGCGACACAACACTTCCCAATCGATCCGTTACGACCGACGTGCCATTGAGGGAGATTGGACGTCCCGCGAAGTAGACATTGTTTGAAGCACTCCCTAGCGTCATCCCGCCACCGCCTATGAAAATCTGGTACTGCACCAACCGCTTGCCGTTGGCATCGTGGAGGTAGATCCACTCATTTCCACTTGCATCTTTTTTGTAAATGCGCTGGTTGCTCGTCAAATAGGCATACTCCTCGCCACCGGCCGCAACCAGCCGGTTGTCCACATCGAACCCTCCAGCCGAGGTCATGTTTCCGTTAGGATCGTAGTAATAGCCGCCGCTAGAAATCCTGTTCGTTGCACTGTTCACCGTTACGCTCAAATTGGGTGCTGAGCCTGCCGTAGGAGTCTTCGAAAGTAAATTTCCAAAACCATCATAGCCATAGGTTGAAGCCCAAATCGTGCTTGAATTTCCTGTATTCGTTGCCGAGGCTCCAATCAATCTTTTTAGGGCATCGTATTGGTATGTAACTTTTTCCGCAGAAATGTTATTGGTGCGAGACAGGATCTGCCCATTGTCTGACGACGAGGAATATTCGTACTGAATGTCTGCAAGGGACCCGCCCCCGTAATCCAGTTGGGACTGCTGACGGGTCATTTCATTCCGTTCGTTATAGGTGAAAGTATGGTTGGCGTAAGTAGCGCCGTTGACGCTACGATAAGCCGTCATTCTAGCAGCCACGTTGTAACTTACGCTATTTACGTAGTCAATTGTGTTGGTCCCAGTTTGATAATCATTGGGGTCCTTCCCCGTCATGCGATTGGGCCGCAGCATGTTGTCGTAAAAGTATGTGTAGGGCACATTCACATCGGGATATTTTACGGTGTTTAGCTGCGCACCGGTGTAAGCATACTCTAAATCCTTGTCCACGTCGTTTAAATTGGACCGCGATACTCGTAGCCGCTTCTTCACTATACGGCCCCCTGGATCATAGGAATACATTTCGTAGAACGTGGTAAGCGAAGTCACTCCGCCTACGGTGTTCATGATCCGCGAAGTTGCAACTCCTAAACGACCACTGACGTTCTGCGAAAATCCAGAGGCAACACTGTTGCCGTCGTATTCAAAATTGGTGAGCTGATTGGTATCTTCGGTGGAGCCATTAGGATAGCGATGTACGGCGGTGACACGCATCAAGGAATCGTAGTCGTAGCTGATTTTTTGACCTTTGGCGTCGATCTTATACGCCAGCGTACCGTCGTTGTTGTAATAATTTGTTGTTGTTCCATTTTCTGGATTGGTCACGGATGTGAGCCGTTGGGTAGATGAGTTGTATACGAAATTTCGCGTCTGCGTCACGCCGCTGCGGGGCATGCTAACCGTAAGCAATTGTTTCACTTCGGAATAGGTGTAACTGGTTTCAAGGTTTGCACTGCCGGCTGGATTCGGCTCGGTAACTTTTGCAAGGTTCCCCATCGCGTCACTCTCAAAAGTCTTCCACTTGCCGGCGGCATCGGTCGAAGTGACTGTGTTGCCAGAGTAGGAATATGTTGCAGTTCCCGAGTTGTTGGGCTGCTTTACTTGTACAGTTCGCCCTAGCGCATCATAAATGTGTTCGGTCCAATAGACGGTTCCCGCACCCGATACGTGAGGTAACGATTCTTTCCAGATCTTGCCAATCGGCGTACAGGCGCATGGAGTGTACACCCTATCTACCACCGATACAGTGGTAGGCGTAGAACCTGTGTTGTACCCCGTCTCAACCTTTAAAGTTCGGCCCAAGCCATCGAATGTGCTCTTAGTCCAACGTGTTCCTGTGGTTGTCGTCTGTGTGGGTGGCGAATTCGTATAGGTAGTGGTCACCACTTCACCCGTCACATGATTTGTCTGCGCTGGCCGACCGTAGCTGTCAAAAGAATATGAGGAAGTTGCGGAATTGGGACTAGTAGATTGAGTCAGCCCTAGAAAGCTGTTCCAAGAATACGAAGAAGTAAGCGAACCCGCAGTTATTGCCGAAGGTACGGCATAGTTCGTCGATGAACCTGTAGACGTGGAAACGGAATGGCCGTAATCATCGCTAATAATATAGGCGGCACCTGTGGAGAAATAGGCTGTGTTTTTTGGGCCACCAGGGGTTACGCTACGGGTTATGTTCCCGCGATAAATGGCTACAGAAGGGTCCCATCCGCGTGGTGTGCTACCAAGAGTGGTCAGCGACCCACCGTCGTAGGTATTGGTTACTAGTGTGATCGTGTTGCCGCCTGGCTTCTGAACTGTAACCGATGTCAGCCGGTTCAGGATGTTTCTGCTTGTATAATTGGTTCCAGTTAAGTAGTTGTAGGTGTACGTGCGCGCCAGCACGGGCGTGGCTGATGCGGTCCAATATTGGTAGAGCTTTAGAAACTTTTGGTTTCCATTATTGTCGATCTCTTGCTCCACCTTGGAATGAACATTGGCAGTGGCTGGGTCCAATATTTCTTCACTGGCCGAAACGAACGGAGTGCCATTGGCTGTTTGGCTCCAGGTTGGGATCGTAATCCGCTTATCGCCGCCTCCAGTCAGGTCACGCTCATAGAGATACTTCAGCAGGCCCATTCCCCAGTATGGATACGTCTCAAAGAAATAGGCTTTGTCGGCCTTGTTTGAAGCATCGGCGACGACCATGAAGGTGTGGGCGAAGCGTTGGGCATCACCAGCATCATCGCGGTAGAGGCTGTAAGTCAGGTTACCATTGCCATCCTGTGCGTTTAAGACTCGGGAGGTGACTTCGCGCATGAAGCGGCCCTTGAGTTCCTTGGCTGCGTAGTTCCATACGAAGGTCCCGCCATAGGGGTAAGTGATCTGTGTCAGTTCCCCTGCGGAGTTATGGGTCATCAAGTGTTGCAGATTGTTAGTGGAGGTGATGGAGTGCAACGTACTTACTGTTCCGAATGACTGGCTGGCGTAGGGGTCGGCCAGCGTAACGTTGCTGTTGTAAGTGAAGGTGAAACCTTCGCCGGTTCCGATGAAGTTTTGAATCTTCTGCAGGTGGTGGATGGCGGAGCCACCGCTGACAGGGTAATCGCAATAGTAAAGTGCCTGATCGTCATAACAGAATTGATAAGTGGTGTATCTGCCTGTGGACTGCCCGGTGGCACGCACGTCTTCAATTTCCCAGATGCGGCTTGAAGAGTTTTGATAGCTGAGTTCCATGCCCGCTTTGTAGCGGACGACGATTTGGTTACCGTTGGTATCTTGCATCAACGTTGGATACTGGGTGCCGGCGTCGGGCTCGGTTCCGGCGGCAACGCAATCGAAGAACCAGAAGCTGCCGTCTGGGAAGAATAGCTTGCGCCTAGCGGCGTCCCAAGTGACGAACACGCCTTCTTTGGAGGTCCACTGTCCACTATTGTTGATGTCGAGTTTGTAGGAGGTTCCCTGGGCATCAACGAACGTCCAATGGTGGACGGTCCAGTAATCGGAATAGAAGGGGGTGATGGAGCCGAATTGAACGGTCCAGCCGAAGCCTGTGCCGGTGTCGGCGCCAAGTTTCCAATAGTTGGTGCCACTGTTGAGGACATCCTTGCGCCATTGTTGCGAGTTGTAGGACAGTGCTGCGGTTGCGCCCCAGCCGCCGCGGCCTTGGGCTTTTAGCAGAGGGATGGAAAAGTTGAGGTTGCCGGACTGCAGGTCAATGTTTTCGCCCATGCCTCCCCAGTGGGTGCCCAATGCGTGGACTCCGGTGCGGCGCGGGTCAATGGCACCGGCGGCGGGGGTGTTGAAGTTCAGAACCAGCGGCGAACCGGTGGAGCCGTGGAAATCTTCGGGGTAACAAATGAGATTGTACGCAGTGGATGGGCTGAGGGTGACGAGGCTTACGTCGGGCGTACGGCGCATACCGACGAAGTTGTTATTCAGGTAGCACAAGTAACCGAATAGGCCCACGCCGTTGGAGTCGTCCACCACGCCTTGCCAAGCCAGGTCGGCACGGTCAGGAAAGATGGAGGAGGAAACGGAACTGGGGACGATGGCGTTGGGTCCGGTCATGTCCAGTCGGCCCAGGTCGACTTGAGCGATTGAGTTCCCAGCAGGCATGCCTCGGCCACCAACTCCGCCTTTGCCGGTGGTTAACGAAGAATCCCAGACCCACATCAGTTCCACGTTATCAGCATAGACGATAACTTGGGGTCCACCGATGACGGCGTGCAGTTCCAGATTGTCATGACAAGTGGTTTGGGTGTTTGTCATTTGCGTGAGCGAACCGCTGACCTGCTTATAAAGAGCCAGTGTGGCTGAGCAGATGCCATTGGTGAAAACAGGGTTTTGAAGTTCCACTGCATAAAAAGAGCCGGTTGCGGGTGAGGCGAGCCAAGCGTCATTGGAGGCGCGGAGATAGAGAGTGTAATTGCCGCCATCCTGCGTGAGCCGTAGTTTGGCTTTCACTTCATAGTTGGCGCTGCCATCAGGGATGGCCACTTTGGAGATCACTGTGCCGCCGTTCGAGCCGGAGGTATTCAGGCCGCTGGACCCGGTGGTGAAGGAGCCATTGGAATACCAGTAGGTGGAGTTGATGGAGGCAAGGGTGTCGGTGTAAAAATAGGTGTAGGCTGCCAATAGCGGCATTGCTGCAGCCAGTAACGCAAAGCGTACTTTCATCGCACCACCGCCCCAAACTTCTTGAAGTCGAAGTCTTTGCGCTGGGCTCTAAAAGCCGCTTCCACTTCGGACTTGGAATTTGTTGATTTACTGAAGTTTTGCGTAATTTGAGGGTTGGAGCGCTTGATTTGGTCAAAAGCGGAAGCGTCGCGAGCTACTAACTCAACAAGGGCAGATTTGCCGTCGTCGGAGACTTGGAATGTCCAGGCGATGATACCGCTGGGAGCTTTCTTCCCATTCAATTTTTCTATGTCTTTTGGGACTACCTGGGGCCGTTTAGGGTCAGCTAGTGTACCGGCGCCGACAAGCGGACAAATTACGTAAAACCGTTCGTGAATTTGCCTATTATCGTGATTGCCAGGCAGGTTTTGGACCGCAGTGCGGGTACCAGCAAGGGTCTGTGCAGGGATTTGTGAAGGAAGGAAAGAAACTGCTAGCAAAATAGCGCAAATGGGGGGGGTAGATCACGTAATTGACGCATATTAGTTGGAAGTGTAATCGGAATATTACTTTCATGCAAGATGTTTTTTATAAATTTCATATCTATTTTTTAATATTACACGTATCCGCCGCGGCCAATCAGGATCACCGATCGAAGACACTTCGCCTTTCAGACTTGCCCACCACGGCAGCCTTGCTGGTGTTACCAGCTTGCTATTGCGGTCAACCAAACCGTCCCAGCAATCCAGGTTTTCCATATCTTCGACCGGCCATACCCTAACAACTTAGAAACTTGAATCGACCCAAGTGCCCTCGCGCCCCTTGCGGTTTGCTTAGGCTTTTATTCGGGAAGAACGCTGCGCAGCGGTTTTCTCTTCCTGCTGACACTTTACGAGAGAAGAAACGAGCGGCGGCGAACTGGGAAATGGAAGTGGTTGAGAAAATGGGAATTATAGTTTGCTGATGATGTGTGATCTCGAAGTATCGAAGTGGGTCCAAGGTCTGGATACCAAACTAATAGCAGCGATGCCTGCGAATGCTGCACTGGCAAAAAAGGTGGCGGAGGGACCATACCAATTCCACAGTGCCCCGGCGATTAGGCTTGCAAGAAGTGCAGCACCGCCCGTGAAAAGGTTGAAAATCCCGAAGGCCGTACCGCGCAATTCATTGGGTGCTGCGTCGGCTACGAGCTTGGACAAAAGACCTTGCGTTAAGCCCATGTGAAGACCCCAAACCGCTGCACCAAGCAACACCATGCCAATTCCGGTTGCGCGGGCCAGGACAACATCGGCGACGATCAACGCACCCAATCCTGCCAGGAGTAACTTCTGGGGACTGATTCTATCCGACGCTGCACCGGCAGGGTAGGCCACCAACATATAAACGCCACTCATGCAGAGCATCACCATGGGAACGTATGTGGTGGCAATTCCTGTCCCTTGAGCGCGCAGGACCAGGAATGCCTCGCTGAAGCGGGCTAGTGTGAAAAGGGAACCCACTGCAACGGTCCACCAGAAATGCCATCCAAACTTTGTGGCGTCGCGAAAATGAATGGGCAGTGAATCGGATCCAACTTTTCGTGCTGGATCCTGAACACCAGCGAATAGAATTGCAACAGAGATGAAGGCTGGCACAGCGGCAATCCATAGGACGCCCCTTATATCACCTTGCAGCAGAATCATGAAAGCTATCGCCAGCAGTGGCCCTAGAAAAGCACCGATGGAATCGAGCGATTGGCGTAGGCCGAATGCAGCCCCGCGAAGACTGGGTGGCGTGATGTCTGTGATTAGAGCATCGCGAGGAGCCCCGCGAATCCCCTTTCCGATGCGGTCAGCAAATCTCGCAGTGGCAACCCAACCGATGGAAGCAGCCATAGGAAAGATTGGCTTCGTTATAGCGCTGAGTCCGTAGCCTAAAAGCGCAAGCGGTTTTCGAGCGTTCCAGTAGTCACTCAAGAATCCCGAAAGCACTTTGGTGATTGAGGCCGTTGCTTCAGCAATCCCTTCGAGGATTCCGATGGTCAACATGCTGGCACCAAGCACGGAAGACATGTAAATGGGGAGCAGGCTGTGCACCAATTCGGATGAAATATCCATGAACATGGAGGTGAGGCCGAGGACCCAAATACTGCGGGGTAATTTGGGGGAAACAGAATTAGATTCAGTGGACACTAGTGAGAAACTTTGCCCGTGCGATCCAACTTGGCGTCACTCAGATATCCATAGCGATTCACCCAAACACGGCCACCCGATGCTTCATAAGCGGCTTGGAATCGTGCTGCGAAATCGTCGACGGGACCATAGCCATGAGCCAATGCGTATACCGGAACTTTACCGGCCATTTTCTGTGCGGCAACGATCTTCCGTTTTTGAGAAGCCAGGGAAACAGGATGCGGTTCGTTGGGCTCCGGGTAGCGGCAATCAGCGAGAGTCTTCATAGTCCCCGGCTCAGCTAAATCAAGGATACGATTCAACCCTTGTACCAATAGGCGATCGTCCAGCCCAGGGTTGGCGGCCATGAGTTCATCGGCGTAGAAACGGAGAATCATTGGCCAATGCATTGTGTACAACTTCACGTTGAACGCATCGCTGTGGGGGCCCGCTTTCTGGAAATCCATTCCGGAAATTGTGGAAAACGGTGGAGGGAATGCATTGGGGATCAGAACCTTGTTGGGCCCTCCTTCACGATGGAGAGCAGTGCGGCATCCGGCGAGAAACTCACTGACCAAGGCGGATTTGAATCGCAGGGACTCTTTCAAATCTGGCGAATCGAACAAGGCCGACAGCAACCCGGCATCGCCTAATTTGCCTGCACACCACTTTTCCAATTCGCGATTGGTAAGTTGGCCGTGAAGCTGCTTCCAGCGCTGTGCGGCGGCTTTCTGCATTCGGGCGAAATTGAAACCCATGCGATCGGCGGCCTTCCGCGCGGGAGCAGAATAATCAAGATACGCGGCACTTAAGAAGTAGGGCGGATACTCTGGCCAATCGAGGCGAAGGCCGTCGATTTGTGGATAGGCGATGCACAGGTCTCGAATCAGGGACTGAGTGTACTTCAGCATTTCGGTGCTGGCGAGCGTTCCATTATTGGCCAATCTTTTTGTGGGCACGGAACCATCGGGAAGCAGAGGCTGGTCTTCGGCGCTTGCTCCTCCAAATTGCACTCGATAGCCAGGCGGTATGGCGGCCTGTACTTGCAGATACACTTTTAATCCACGGGCATGTGCGGCTTGAATAAACTGACCCACAACGGCACCGTGCTCTTTTGTAAGTTGGGTTGGCGCGGCGGGACGATATTGAAGACCTTCGTACAAGCGCACATCAGGAGTGAAGCTGGGGGCGGTTTGGATGAACAGTTCGCGCTTGCCCAAAATAGGCCGGTCGAGCAGCCGCACTGACCCTGCCCCCGCATCAATCGGTGGTTCGCGTGAACCGGTCTTCTCATCAGCAGGAGCCATAACGTATGGTGATGTTGTAACAGCGGTGACTCGCGCCCTTTTTGTGAGGTTTTCAAGGACAGCGTCTACACCTTCCGTTTGCAGGAATTCCGGCATTACAGTGACGCCGACGATTCTAGTTTCGGCTGCATTGGAGGAAGTGGGAGAGAGAGCCAACGCACCTAAAGCTTTAAGGGAGTCTCGTCGAGTGATGGGAATTCTGGGCACATTGGAATGCTACCAAATCAGGGCGGAGTATTCAGCGAGAATGGAAACATGCACCGAATTTTAATTATTGCACTAATGACTGCTGCTGCTTGGAGTCAAGTAGGGCCTACCGGAAAGGACCCAAACGCAGCAAGTGTGTGGGTGAATCCACCGAAAGCGGGAACGCTGCCGGAGGGCGTCACGCATCATACTTACCCGAGTCCATCGATGAAACATGATGTTGGGTACCTCATCTACCTTCCGCCCGATTATGGCTCGGCCAGTGGGAAACGGTATCCGGTGATCTACAACTTGCATGGTGCCGGTGGAAATGAACTGCATGGGCAACAAGCTGCGGCGATTTTGCATGCTGGAATCGTTAAGGGGCAGTGGCCTCCCATGATACTGGTGATGCCGAACGGCGGGAAATACACTTTTTACAAAGATTCGGCGGATGGGAAATACATGGGGGAGACCACCCTTATCCGCGAGTTGATTCCACACATTGATAAAACTTACCGGACCATTGCTTTGCGCGCGGGCCGGGCCATTGAAGGGTTTTCGATGGGAGGCCGCGGGGCAACGCGGTTGGCGCTGAAGTATCCCGAAATGTTCTGCTCCTTATTCAACCAAGCAGGGAACGTATTTCACACTGCCGATCTGTTTGATCCATCGAAGCCGGAAGAGTATCCGAATAATTATTTAGGCAAAGATAAGTCGCGGTACATCGACAATGATGCTTACTTGTTGCTAGCGAAGAATCTGGATCGGATAAAGGGTAACCTGCGAATTCAGGTGGCTTGTGGGACGAAAGATGACGGCCACCTTCCGTCAGTGCGGGAATTTCATCAGGCATTAGTGAAGGCGGAAGTTGATCATACTTATTGGGAGTTAGAGGAATTGGCGCACGAGCAGACTAAGATGCTGGATAGATACAAAGGGATCTGGTTTGACTATCATGTGGAGTCTTTCCGCAGAGCCGCTGGCGGGAAGATTCAGTAGTTTTTAGGCGCGGCGGAGGCCCAGGGCTCTGATGCGTTTCTGCAAATTCGTCCGCTCCAGACCTAAGCTTCTGGCTGCGCGGGAAACATTCCAGCGCGTGTCCGTCAGTGCTCGGACAATCTGTTCGCGTTCAGCGGAACGACGGGCTTCTTCCAACATGTTAGGGCCAACGTCGCCGGCTCGGACGCAGATTTCCAGTGGCACATCGCTTTCCTGCAACTCATCAAGCGGACCTAGGATGGCCATCCTCTCCACCGTGTTGCGGAGTTCACGAACATTGCCGGGCCATTGGTATCCTTTCAAAAGCGTGATGGCTTCCTTTGAGAAACCACGTTTACGGAAATTGCTGCGGCGGGAGAATTCATCAAGGAAGTACTCCGATAATGCTTGAATATCTTCTACACGTTCACGAAGGGATGGAACACGCAGGGGAACTCCAGCCAGTCGCCAATAAAGATCACCGCCGGAGCTGCGTTACAGTATTTTCATAAGAACTCATTTGTATTTGTAGCCAACTGAGGGTAACGTTAGTTTTGTAATTCCAAATAGATTCAATTGTTCGGTCCGTATTTCAGTAGTAACCGGGAGGCCAAACGTAAAATGACCCATAAAAAGGTAAGCTCCGCAATCTTCCTCCTCTTCGCCCATAATATATTCGCGCAACCATCCCCCTCCCTCGGCTAGCGTCAAACGACATTGAGCAACCTGTAAATGGCTCCATTCGGGGATCAATTACTGATGAATCGGGAAAACCCGTTGCCGGAGCTATAGTAACTCTTCGCCACTTCTTCACAGTTCAAGCCAGAAATCAACAAGCTATTTCTAAAAACGATGGTTCTTTTACCATCGATCAGCTTCCATCGGGCGACTACGCGCAGTGCATCCAAGTCCCCAAGGGCGACTATGTCGATGATTGCCAATAGAACCTGACGTTCCACCCGCGCATCTTGAGCACTCCTCGCCTACCAAGGTTGGCGTAGCCTCAACCTCAGGAAAACCCGTTCTTGTAGCCGACATGCCACACAGTTCCGACAAATTGGTGGTTCCTCCGGCAGGCTTAGCGTCCCCCAACAATTGAAGGTGCGTTCAGGTGCCCGGGTTACCTTTCGCTTTGTAGACCGATGGAATGTGCGTCCTTTCAACGTGTCTCAGTTTTGGGGTTCACTCCATAACCAGTTGCCAACTCAATTAGCCCACTTTCCGCAGCTTGCCGGTGATTAAGTCCTCGATGTAACTAAAGCCTCTGGTGTACTAAATGGAATCTGAATCGCAAATGGTGAAATGAGGAACGCCTTGAATAAATGCAGAGTTCTTAAAATTTCAAGATAGGATCAGCCGTGTTGACAGAATCTGTGGGGAGGGCGATTCCGCCCGCCCGACTCGCTTGCGAGCGTTCTTCAGCGTAAAGACGGCAGCACCCTACTACCGGCATACGGCAAGAATCTCCAAGAATTAACGATTCCGCCCATCTCATTCAGCAACCAAACCCCTTATTCTGCCGTCAAGCAAAGTAGGGATCGCAGAGGTCCTTCAAATGCGAGACAATGAATCAAGCCGAAATCGCCAAGTAACGTGGTTTCAAAATCACCAACGGTGGATTTTGCCTGAAATGAATGTGAGGGGAAATAGACTTTGACCGTAGGAATTCCAGGGGAAACATTCCCCGGGGAACGCCGCGTGGCGATAACCCCGGGTGCTTTTGACAAACTTCTAAAAGCTGGCATGAGCATTATCGTGGAACAAGGAGCTGGCGTCAGCGCCGGATTTCCCGATTCCGAATACGAAGCTAAAGGCGCCACCATCGCCTCCCGCAAAGAAGTGTTTGCCAAAGCTGACGTGATTTTACAAGTCAAAACTCTAGGAGCTAATCCAGCCGCCGGCTTTTCCGATTTGCTGCTGCTGCGTCCTGGCCAAGTGCTGATTGGCTTTGCTGAACCTCTTACCGCCGTAGCGGAATGCGCTGCGCTAGCCAAAGCGCAAGTTACATTGCTTTCCATGGAACTGGTCCCGCGCATCACTCGCGCGCAAGCCATGGATGCCCTTTCTTCCATGGCCACCGTTGCCGGCTACCGCGCCGTATTGGCCGGAGCCACCGCATCCGGCAGAATGTTCCCCATGCTCACCACTGCAGCCGGAACCCTGGCACCCGCCAAGGTCTTCGTTCTGGGATGCGGCGTTGCCGGTTTGCAAGCCATCGCCACAGCCAAGCGTTTAGGCGCGGTGATAAGTGCTTATGACGTTCGCCCTGCCGCAAAAGAACAAGCCGAAAGCGTGGGTGCGAAATTCGTCACCCTGGACATGGATGCCAAAGCCGCTGAAGGCTCCGGCGGTTATGCAAAGGCCATGGACGAAGCGTTCTATCGCCGTCAGCGAGAGTTGATGACTGCCGTGCTGCGCGAACAGGATGTGGTGATCACCACCGCCGCCGTGCCCGGCAAGAAGGCTCCAATTCTGATTACAGCCGAGATGGCCCGTGCCATGCACCCCGGCGCAGTGATTGTTGACATGGCTGCCGAACGCGGTGGCAATTGCGAACTTACTAAGTTGGGCGAAATTGTAGAAGATAGCGGAGTAACTATTCTGGGACCGGCCAATCTGCCGTCTGAGGCCGCCTACCATAGCAGCCAAATGTATGCCAAGAACATCTCTACATTCCTGCTGCACCTAGCGCCCAAAGGTGAAATTGTTCTGAACTTACAAGATGAAATTACGCGGGAAACGCTGGTGACCCATCAGGGTCAAATTGTTCACGCAAAAGTTGCTGAACTGGCTGGCCCCGTTCTGGTAGGAAGGTAGACCAATGGAACAATACGAAACAGGCCTTTGGATTTTCCTCCTCTCAGCCTTTCTTGGTTTTGAACTGATCCGCAGAGTTTCCCCACTGCTGCATACGCCGCTGATGTCCCTCACCAACGCCATTTCCTCCATTGCCGTAGTTGGCGCCATCCTCGTAACCGGCCATAAGGACGCCTCCACTTTCGCCAAAGTGCTGGGTTTCATTGCCGTCATGGCTTCCACCATCAACGCGGTTGGCGGCTATATGATCACCGACCGGACGCTGAAAATGTTTAAGAAGAAGGACGACCGCAAGTAAATGCACGACCTTTATCCGATTTTTTACTTGTGCGCCGCAGCCCTGTACATTCTGGCATTGAAGTGGATGAACTCACCCACCACCGCGCGCCGTGGTGTGCTGGCAGGTGAATCTGGAATGGTGCTGGCTGTGGTTGGCACCTTGATGCGATACGAAGTGGTTGAATACCACTGGATCCTGCTGGCCATTCTGGTTGGCGCAGCCATTGGCGCTCCGCTTGCCCAACTGATGCCGATGACTGCCGTGCCGCAACGGACTGCAATCGCGCAGGCGTTTGGGGCACTGGCAGCGGCCTTGATCGGCACCGTGGAATTCTTTGAACGGCAACCCACAGGATTTGTGCTGGTGGCCCTGACCATTGAAATGTTGCTGGGCTATCTCACCTTCACTGCAAGTTTGGTTGCCTTTGCAAAGCTGCAGGAACTGCTGCCTGGCCGGCCTCTTGTATTCAAGGGCCAGAACCTCATGAACTTCTGTGTTCTGGGTGGAGCCATTTTCCTGGGCGCCATGTTTTACTTTGCACCGGGCAATCCATTGGTATTTCCAGCCTTTGCCGGTTTCGCCATGCTGTTTGGCGTGCTGCTGATCATCCCAATCGGTGGTGCGGATATGCCCACGGTAATTGCCTTGCTAAATTCCTACGCCGGACTGTCGGCCAGCGCCATGGGATTTGCATTGAATAACAAGTTACTCATCGTTGCCGGTGCACTCGATGGTTCCAGCGGCTTGATTCTGGCTATCATCATGTGTCGCGCCATGAACCGTTCATTCACCAACGTACTATTTGGCGGCTTCGGAGCATTAGTGCAAGGGTCGTCTGCAGCGGTCGAACAGAAGCCAGTGCGCTCAGCGTCCCCTGAAGAAGTAGCGTCGATTCTAGACACCGCACGCAGCGTGATCATCGTGCCTGGTTACGGTCTGGCAGTTGCTCAAGCTCAACATAAAATTCGCGAGCTATACGACATCCTTACCCGTCGCGGTGTAGATGTCCGTTTCGCAATCCACCCTGTAGCTGGCCGCATGCCAGGACATATGAACGTGCTGCTGGCCGAAGCCGACATCCCCTACGACAAGATGGTGGAGATGGATGAAATCAACTCCGAATTCGCCATGTGCGACGTGGCGTTGGTAATTGGAGCAAATGACGTGGTTAACCCGGCTGCGAAAAACGATCCCAACAGCCCCATTGCTGGCATGCCGATTCTGGAAGTGGATCGCGCACGCACGGTGATGATTATCAAGCGCGGCATGGCCGCAGGCTTTGCCGGCATCGACAACGAGCTCTACTATATGGACAAGACGCTGATGTTGTTTGGGGACGCCAAGTCATTCACCGCTAGTATTGTGAAGGAACTGGGAGTTCTGGCTTAGCAGTATCGGGCGTGGCTCTTCAGCAGTGTGATTTTACCGAGCCGCGCGCGCAAGCAAGCGGTCTTTGTTCTAGCAAGCAATATCTTACATTTCCCCCAATGGCCTGGCATTTTCCGTAACTTCCTTTGCAAGCTGCAGCGCTAGCCCTTCCAGCTCTTTCACAACTTCCGGATAGCGCTTCTGTAAGTCATTCGATTCCCCTACATCCTCGGGCAACCTGTACAAAGCCTTGCTCTCCATATGTAACTTCCATGGGCCGCGCCGTATCGCTCCAAGCACCGTTGTATTCACAGGGCGGCCTTGCGCCGGATCGTACCTCGGCGTGGAATTGAAGTACAAGAATGTATCCCGAAGTCTGCCGGTAGGTGGCCACATACTCTGGCTATCCAACTTACGATCCTTGGGCAACGGGCTCCCGCTGATTTGCGCGAAAGTGGCGAATAGGTCAATGCTACATCCGATTTCACTAGTAACTCGCCCCGCCGGAATCTTGCCGGGCCATCGCATGATGAAGGGCACCCGCACACCACCTTCATAGACAGTTCCCTTGCCTTGCCGTAGCGGACCGGCCGAACCGGCGTCGATACCATAAGGAAGCCAAGGCCCATTGTCCGATGTATAAATCACCAGCGTGTTTTGATCCAACCGATGCTTCGTCAACGATTCCAAAATGCGGCCTACACTGGCGTCGATTTCTTCAATCACATCGCCATAACGGCCCCGTGCCGACTTGCCTTCAAACTTCGCTCCAGGATAAAGCGGCACATGCGGCATGGAATGCGCCAGGTAAAGAAAGAATGGTTGGCTTCGTTTCTCCGCAATGAAATCGAGCGCCGCTTGCGTGTAGCGCTCCGTTAATTGCGATTGATCCGGATTCAATTCCAGCACTGTTTCGTCGCGCATCAATGGCAAAGGCGGAAACCAATCGGGCGGATATTGTGTGCCCTGCCCATCGAATCCTGTTAGCTCTGCCCTTTCCCGCGCCGCCTTTGAAACGGCGGATTCCTTCCCCACTCTGCGCACCTTCGGATGATATGGCCACATGTCATTTGAATACGGCAATCCCAGCCAATGGTCAAAGCCGTTGCGAGTAGGAAGGAACTGCCGTGCCTCGCCAAGATGCCACTTTCCGATGGCCATAGTGGCATAGCCTTGGGGCTTCAACAATTCCGCAATCGTAATTTCGTTGGGGTGGATTCCGGTTTTCGCACGTGGAACGTGATTGAAATTCAGACTATTCCGGGGCGGGTAACAACCGGTCATCAAAGCAGCGCGCGAAGGCCCACACAACGGTTGAGCATAGAAGTCAGTAAAGCGAATTCCATCACGGGCAAGCCGATCGATATGCGGTGTGCGAATGGAAGGCGAGCCATAACAACCAAGATCGCCGTACCCTTGATCGTCCGCCATTACAAGAATAATGTTCGGAGGCTTGGTACCAGCCAGCGCCCCTGCTGAGGCCACTTGAAGAAAGTTGCGGCGGTTCAACATTCTCACCTCAAGAACCAATGCGATCCGCAGCAGGCGGACGCAGAAAGACGGTGATTGCTAACCCAACCACAGCCAGCACAGATAACGATAGAAACACCTCAGCATAACCGCCAGCCAAGTTGTTCGCCTTTCTCGCTGCATCCAGGATCCCTGCAAAATATCCCGGCACAATAAACCCACATACGCCCCAGGCTGAAAATAGAAGACCGTAATTTGCACCGACGTTTTTCGGCCCAAAGTAGTCCGCAGTGAAAGAAGGCATCAAGGCCAGGTAGCCGCCATAAGCGAATGCTCCGCAACAAAGTCCAATCAACAGCATCCAGAAATCGGAGGCAGAGCGAAGGAACCCAAGGCAGGCAGTCAGTGAAGCGGCGCACATTCCGTAGACGGCAATCTTTCGGCCGAAGTGGTCGGATACACTTCCCCAAGCCAATCGTCCGGCACCATTAAAGATGCTCATGATGCCCAGTGCCACTCCAGCTTCCATGACGGCATTACGCTTCGCCATTTCCTGCAACAAAGGGGAAGCTTCTCCGATGATGACAAGCCCCACCGACGTCCCCAAGAAGTAGACCAACCATAGTGCGTAGAATTGCCAAGTGCGGATCATTTTTCCTGGCGGCATTTCAATTGCGGCGGCACGACTCGGAGGTGGCGTCCAGCCCGCTGGTTTCCAACCAGCAGGAGGAACACGGTAAAACTGCGCGGCTCCCATCACGCCAACGTAGAAAATGGCCGCCAGAATAAAGAATGTGGTGGGGATGGTTTGTCCAAACTGTGCTGGGTCTTTGCCAATCAACTTTTCCAAGAGTGGGCCAAACAGCAGCGGACCCATACCGAAACCCATCACCGCCAGCCCAACAATCATGCCCCGTTTATCGGGAAACCATTTAATGCACATTGCAATCGGCGTGACATAAGCAAAGCCAACGCCAGCTCCGGCAACAATGCCATAGGCCAGAATCAAACCGTTTAGGGTGTCGCCAATGAAACCTGCAAGCAGGCATCCAGTGCCCAGCAGGAAACCGCCAACGGTTGCTACCAAGCGTGGACCTTTCCTATCCTGCCAAAAGCCCGCGATGATCATGCTGGCCGCAAAAGCCAAGATGGAATAACGGTAAGGGGCGATTGTTTCGGCACGGCTCCAGCTATGCAATTGCGCCAGCGGCCCACGGAATACTGACCAGGAATAAATAATGCCAAGAAGCACTTGCATGAAGATGGCCGCTGCCGCGTACAGAACCCGATTCGATTGCATATCCGCACGATTGTACATGAAAGGAAGGCTTGACCGTTATCTTCCCTGTTAAGAACGCCGATAGACAACCTGGGGATTAGTCACGACTCACCCATCAATCAAATAGAATTAGATTAATATTAATAATGTCGAAGAAGCTATTTACTTACATTGTCTTATTGCTAGCTATGTCCCTCCAGAATCTCAATGGGCAGACTGCTGTTGATTTCTTTGACGATTCCGTTGTCCACGAAATCCGTCTTACGCTTAAAGCCGAGGATTGGGAGACTCTGAAAGAGGACTACCTGGACAACACCTACTATAAGGCCGACATGCAATGGCGTGGTATCAAAGTGCCCAATATCGGTATCCGCTCCCGCGGCGGTGGCACTCGGAACGGTACCAAGCCTGGCCTCAAGCTGGACATGAACGAGTTCGATTCCAAACAGGAATTTCTGGGACTCACGGCAGTAATTCTTGATAATGCCTGGCAAGACCCTTCTTATATGCGGGAGAAAATAGCCCTCAAATTTTATGCTCAAATGGGAATCCCCACCCCCAGGGAAGCGTTCGCCCGGCTCTTTATCAATGGTGTCTATTCGGGTCTCTACATCATGGTGGAGGAAATCGACAAGAGATTTCTAGCCCGGGCTTTCGGCGAAGACCAGGGCTACCTGTACGAATACGATTGGTTGTCCATTTACAAATTCGAGTACCTGGGCCCCAATACAGCCCTATATTCTCCCGCGCCGTTCAAGCCTCAGACAAATGAAAAGACACCCGACCCGGCACCTCTCGAAGCCTTCATTCGGACCATCAATCAAAGCAATTCAGATGCTGACTGGCAGTTGCAGGTAGGTAAGTATACAGACCTAAAACAACTAATGCGCTATGCGGCCACAGAAAACTTCACAGCCGACCCCGACGGCCTTCTTGGCTACGCCGGAGTGAACAACTTTTACATGTACCGCGCCAAGGATTCCACTTTGTTCAAATTCATTCCTTGGGATAAGGACGTTTCTTTTTCCCCGGCGGACAACCCTTACGCTTTGCCCATAGACGGATATCGAAGCTCGATTTACCGCAATGTGAATCAGGTGATCATGGTTCGGCGGGCAATGAATATTCCAGAATTGAAGCAAGTCTTCGATACAGCATCCAACGATCTAGCGGCATTTTCGCTGACGTTTCTTGAAAAAGAAATTAACCGCAACGAAGCCCTCATTCGAATGGCTGCCTTAGAAGACCCGTTCCGGCAGTTTGCCGATTTTCAAAGATCAGTGGCCTATCTAAGGGAGTTCGCACAATCCAGATCCCCTCTGGTTGTTGCCGAAGTTCGCGGTGCTCCAATTCCGCCCCTTGTTGGATTGCGTCCGCAGTTAGAAAGCACAGGCATAATAAATGCGGCTAGTGGTAAAACGCAATTGTCACCCGGTGCCATCGGAACCATTTTCGGGGAACGTCTGGCAAAGGCCACTGTGACAGCCACAACAACCACAATCCCAACCACTTTGGGCGGGGTTAGTTTAACTGTTCGCGGTGTTGCAGCGCCGCTCTATTATGTTTCTGCGAATCAGGTTAACTTTCAAGTACCGTGGAATATTCCGGCCGGTCCTGCAGCGGTCCAGATTACAGTTGACGGAGTTAGGAGCAATTCAGTAGCGGCCAGCTTTCTGGCTACGGCCCCAGGTGTTTTCGCTATAACCCACACCAGCGGCGCTCGTGTATCCGTCGACAATCCTGCCAGACCAAACGAAGTCCTGGTGGGCTACGCAACTGGGTTTGGTGCCGTCAGACCTACGGTGGCGACAGGGGTTAGCACTCCGGTTAGTCCCTTAATCCGTACGAACTTATCCCCCATTCTTACTATTGACGGCTTGGGAGCCGAAGTACTATACTCAGGTTTAACACCGGGTCTGGTCGGTGTGAATCAAGTAAATTTCCGCGTTCCCGCTAATGCAAAAATTGGCAACACCCAGATTCTGTTGGTAACAATTGGTGGGCAGTCATCGCAAAATGTGACTCTCGCCATCAGGTAAAGTCACTGGCTAAGTGGCCAGTGCAAGGGGGGAAATGCCTAGTCGTCGGGCTTTCCTACAAACCGCCTGCCAAGCACTTGCCACGCCGTTCTTTTCGGCGAGATTGGCAAAGGCTGAAACCTCATCTTCTGAACTCACGCGTTACCCTTACGTTCAAGACCTGCGTTCTGACAGAGTTACAATCCGTTGGAATACTCTTACCAAGGGTAATGCAGATTTAGAAATCACTGCCCCCAATGGTGCACTCCGGCTGGCCGATGCGGTCAGCGTGCTTAGAACTCCACAGCAATCCGGCCTATCTTACCCTTATTATCAGCACACAGCCTCCGTGCGTGGGCTCAATGGCAGTAACTTTTATAAATACAGGGTTCTTCACAACAATGTCCCGCTAACGAACGCAGAGGAAGATTTAGGGTTCCAAACCCGGGGAGCCAGTTCCTTCCGCTTCCTTTCTTTCGGCGACAGCGGCATGGGCACCAGTGGCCAGCGTTCCATTGCTCAATTAGTGAACAAGGAACCCGCCGCCTTAGTCATACATACCGGAGACTTGGTTTATCCGGAAGGCTCAACTGAAGCCTACGAAAAACGCTATTTTGAATACTACCGGCCGCTGATGAAGCGATTGCCATTCTTTCCTTGCCCTGGAAATCACGATTATTACGGCGCAAGGGCCGTCCCATACGTCCAGGTACACAGCGTTCCCCGGGATGAAGTGGTGGAAGGCGATTCAGGCCGCTATTATTCCTTCGATTGGGGAAACGCTCACTTCATTTCCCTTGATTCAAATGAAGTTCTGGAAGCGGCTGTGCGTGGTGACGGCAAAATGCTGGAATGGCTGGCCAATGATTTGGTCACATGCGACAAGTTCTGGCGCATCGCCTTTTTCCATCATCCGCCCTACGCAACCGGTGCCTCTTTCAGAGATGACCCCCTTAACACTTTGGCCCGCGAGTACATAACTCCCATTCTGGAAAAATACCATGTGCCTTTAGTTCTCAGCGGCCATGAACATAATTACCAACGCACCAAGCCCATCCGTGCCGGCAAGGTCAGGCCGGAGGACGGTGCTGTCTACATCACAACCGGCGGCGGTGGAGCAATGCTGTACCCCTTTGAACCCGCCGATCACGTTGCCGCAGGAATGTCTGTCCATCACTTCGTCCGGGCTGAATTGGCACCGCTGAAATTGAATATTGAAGCTGTGGACGATAACGGAACAGTATTCGATTCGTTCACAATATCCCCCAAACCCCTCCTTTCCCAACAACCGGTTCTAAACACGGCGGACAACACTACATCACTTGCAGCCGGCGGATTGGCCAGCATTTACGGTTGGCAATTCGCAGCCGAGGAGCGCACACCCAAGGTGGAGGCAGAAGTGCTGCCACGAATCCTGATAGGTGTAAAAGTGGAGTGCAACAATGTCCAACTGCCACTTTTCTACGTTTCCCCAAATCAGGTGAATGTGCAGTTACCATTTGGAATTGATGGCGAAGCAAAACTCAAACTAACCACTATCAATGGCACGGTGGAGACACTGGTTAAAGTAAGCCCATTGGCTCCAGCGATTTTCTCGAATGGCATTACGCACGCGGATGGAACTTTGGTGCAGGATTCCTCTCCTGTCCAAGCGGGTGAAACCGTTACCGTGTTCCTGACCGGCCTCGGGGAAGGCACAAATAAGATGGCTTTGGGTGATGCGCCTGAAGTGGGACAGGTGGTCAGCTTGAAGGCAGAAATCCTGATTGAAATCGGAGGAATGGCCATTCGCCCCACCATTGCAGCCTTGGTGCCTGACCTCCCTGGAATGTATCAACTGCAGTTTGCAGTTCCCTCCTCACTAAAAACTGGATCCTACTCGCTGGCTGTTTCCGCCGGGCATGTACGCAGCAATGCACGCAAGCTCTTTGTAGCCTGATTTAATTTCCCTACCATTTACGATGATGGGCACCCTATGGCGGGTGGTCAAAGTGGCGACGTCTTACCAAAGCATCGAGATTCAGTTCAAACGCGAACGTGGTCAGGCGCACCGCGAACTTACCGCAATACGGAGTAAGTAGAGTGCCAAGCCAAAGGTCACTAACTCGATAGTTGTTGGTTCTGGAACGGGGTTCACGGTGGCGATTCCGGCAAAGCTAGGTGGTGATTCGTTGAGCCAACTGGCGAATCCGGGCGGAAGCGGCCCAGCCATGTGGATGTTGTAGAGCCGAGCCAGCCCATACGAACCACCAAGGCCGATTCCGTCCTGCGAACTACCTATTAGCCGATCCGTATCGGGATCGTACGCCAAGCCTTCGATTTTCGTAATTCCGCCGGGTGGGTTAAAGGGCAGCACGATGGCCAATTGGATTAGGAAGTTTGCTTGTCCAGTGATGGCATTGACGCTGTACAGACTAAAGCCGTCGGTGGCGATCAGTCCCAGGCTGGGCATGTATTCGATGGCTGTGATTGTGTCCAACCCAAGGTTGCCGATCAGGCTGTAGCTGACTTGCGTGCTGTTGGGAATGCCAGATTGCGGTATGCCCGAATCTAAGAGCCGGAAAAGCGAGAAATTAGGGCTGCCGGGAAGAGTGCCGATGGCGTAGATCGTGCTTGTGCTGCTGTTGAAGGCGTGATCGCCTGAGGCACATGGGCTGACTGGACAGGCATACAGCTTTCGCTGTCCGCTAGAAACATCTAACTGGTATATGTTCACGCCGGAAGAAAGTAGGATACTGCCCGCCACCGGACCTGAACTCAAAGCAATGCCCGCACCTGCGCCAATTGCCGCGATTGCACCGTTTTGTGCGTTGATCGAATAGGTGGTTCCTCCGCTGAAGCCTATAATCGCAGCACCCTGTACCAGCAAGCCCTGCAGCGCCAAACCAAGTCCTATTTGCATTTTTGACATTTCGAATATGAGAAGCAAGCCAAGGGCCACTTATTGGCTTCAAATTCTAGGCCCAGTCTGGATTGAATGGGTGGCTTCACTCATCTCTTGGCGCAATTTGGGTGTTCGGATAGGATGGGACTCAGAATCTTGACGCAGCTGTGGATAGGTACTTGGTTCATCCAAGGTTGTCCGATGCGGCTTGAAAGTGAATGACGCAAGGCGTCAGAGGAAACGTGTTTTTGCTCCGCTCGATTAATTTTATTCTCATTCAACCAGTGTTCGCCAATGCACGTTGGGTCTGCTCTGTTCAATTTGAACAGCGAGCTTCCTTGCTCTAGTTTCCAACTCCCGTGCTTTCCTGCCCTGTCCGTATTCCTTCAGCGCCGCGGCAAAGCCTGTTAGCAAAGGCACAAGTCCCGGATGCGTTGTCCCAAGCAGTTGCTGTCTCAAATCCAAAGCACTCTGAAATGTAGCAACAGAATCAACCACTCGGTTTTCGGCAAGCAGGAGTTCCGCCATGGAGTGGAGGATAACCATGCGCTCAGATGCAGTTTGCTGTTGAGCCAATGCTGCCTCCAGGAAACTGCGGGACTCACGAAGATTACCCAGACGTAAGTGCAATCGGCCGAGGTTCGCTTGAATCGCCGGGGTCGGGGAAATCGCACAGGCCGCCTGGTAGAGTTGCATCGCCAAGGCGAACTGCATTTGGTCTTCCGCAAGGCGTGCAAGGTTATTAAGGCCAATCACATCCCGCGGATTTTCATTGAACTGTCGTTGCGCTTCGGCAAAGCGGCCTTGCATGCGCAGTAGGTTCCCAAGGTTATTGCGGATGGAGATGCGGTCAATCGCGGCTAAGTTGCGGGCTGAAAGAGCTTGGCGGAAATCGCGCTCAGCTTCGTCATAACGTGCAAGCGTAGTTTCCAAATCGGCTATATTGTTCAGGGCAATGGCGGTGTCGGTATGATCGGGACCCAATGCCTCAAAACGGAGTTGGTAGGTGATGCGGAAGTACTTCTCCGCCTCAACAAATCTCGAGCTTCGGCGGTGGTGAACAGCAAGGTCGGCCGAAGCAATGGCGCGTGCAAGCTGTTCGGAATCGGCCCTCGCTAATAAACCGACCGGTCGGTTTATTAGTAGGGACGACAAGAGAAAGACAGACATGGAAATCTTCATGGTTGTAGCTCACTAATGATTTTGCGGCCCTGATTTTGTGACGATTTCAGCATGCTGCCATCGCCATAGAGTTTGCTCAGCATAATGCCCCCCTCCAAAAGGGCAATCAATACTACTGCCGTTTCATCGGCATCCACACCCGTACGGATTTCACCCCGATCCATCCCCTTGCGGATAATCGTCGCGACGGTGCCGCGCATTTGGTTCATCCTGACTTGCGCCCTGGCTCTTAACTCCGGATTGGAATCATCGCTTTCAATGGCTGTATTTACAATGGGGCAACCGCCTGGAACAATGGTGTTGGAGTAGTTATCATCAAACAGGTTCACTACCGCCATCAGTCTTTCTATAGCGTTTCGTTTCCCTGTTATGGCGGCCCGCCATCGGTCGTTCAACTGATCCACTGACCAATCGAAAGTCGCCACCGCCAATTCCTGCTTGCTGGCAAAGTGATTGTACAGCCCACCCTTCTGCAAACCGGTTGCTTGCAGAATATCGGTAAGCGAAGCGCCCGCATAACCTTTAGTATTAAAGACGGGTGCTGCTAATTCCAAGATGCGTTGCCGTGTGACGGAACCCTTTGACATAATTGAGACCGGTCGGTCTGTTTATTACAGTATCACCACTGGGCTTTTTGAGCAACACTTTCCTATTGATTTGAAACTGCGCCGAAGCGAGGCGCGTCGGAGACAGCGTGAAGATAATTCTCAGTTTTTCATTATTTGCGGTAATCGCCATTCCTGCCCTTCAAGCCCAACAGCGTATGGATCGCTGGGCAGTGGTGCTGGACACTCCTGGGGTTGCTGAATCGATCACCACCAGAGCGGAAATGACGCAGGCCCGCGGTCGCAGTGCCCGCGCCCAAGTGGCCGGATCGCAAGCCAAATTGCGCGGCCTGCTCGCTTCACGCAACGTGGCCGTGACCGGCGCAGTGGACGTTATCGCCAACGCGATTTTCGTTCTGGCAACGGACCAGGAAGCGGCGCAATTGCGCACTTTACCCGGTGTGCAGTACGTGCAGCGCATGCCGCGCTTCAGGCGGGCGATGAGCAAGGCGGCCGAGCTTGTGAACACACAATCTGCCTGGAACACTTTCGGCGGAAGTCAGAATGCGGGAACCGGAGTGAAAATTGCAATATTGGATTCAGGGATCGACAACAATCACCCGGCGTTTCAGGATTCCTCGCTGCCTAACGTCACCGGATATCCGAAATGCGCTCCAGCCGATTGCGCCTACGCCAACCGCAAAATCATTGCCGTTCGCAGCTATGTAAGCCAATTGGTCAGCATCTATCCCGACGATACCCGCCCAGATGATGTCACTCCGCGTGATCGAGTTGGCCATGGCACTGCTTCTGCTATGATCGCCGCCGGAGTGCGTGTGGATGCTCCTGCGGGAAGCATGTCCGGCATTGCGCCAAAAGCATTTCTAGGCAATTACAAAGTGTTTGGATCACCCGGGGTAAACGACATTGCATTCGGCGATGTGGTGATCACCGCGCTCAACGCCGCCTTTGACGACGGCATGGATGTGGCTAGCCTGTCTTTAGGTGACTCTGCCACTTATGGAGTGAATGAATCGTTCTGCGGAACCACAAAGAATCGAATCTGCGATGTGTTTGCCGATGGAGTCCGCACTGCAATCCGGCGCGGCATGACAGTGGTAATCAGCGGCGGCAACTCGGGTGATTCCGGCAACGAACTTCCCACTCTTGGCACCATAGCCACACCAGGTACAGTCCCGGAAGCCATCACCGTTGGGGCAACCACGAATTCGCACCGCTTTTTCGCCTCGGTACGTATTCCCGGCGGTCCGCCAGCTATTCAGAACATCGCCGCAAAGTTTTCCTCCGATGGCGTGAAGCTCACTTCCGCGCTTACGGCACCCGTTAAAGACGTTTCCAGATTAGAAGATGATGGCAGAGCCTGCGCGCCACTTGCCAGAGGATCGCTGGCTGGATCCATCGCCCTGATTGAACGTGGCACCTGCGCGTTTGCGGTGAAGATGGTGAACGCCCAGAACGCCGGCGCCGTTGGTGTGATTCTGTTTCAAGGCAGCGGCGACTTCATTTTTGCCGCAACCGAATTAGCCGGATCGGGCATCCCCTTCGTCATGATCGGCAACACCGCTGGCAAAGCCATAAAGACTCATTTGGCTGGTGGTGGAAATCCTAACGGCGTTCTAAATCCTGCGCTTACGGAATCCGCAACAACTGCCGATGAAGTCGCCTATTTTTCTTCGCAAGGCCCAACCATTGTGGATCTGCTTATCAAGCCTGACGTAGTTGCCGTTGGTGCTGACATTTACACCGCAACCCAGAAGTTTGATCCCAACGGAGAACTGTTCGATCCATCAGGCTACACCACCACCCAAGGCACCAGCTTTGCAGCACCAATTGTCGCCGGAGCCGTCGCATTAGCAAAGCAGAAGTATCCATCGGCCACGCCTGCGCAACTAAAATCACTGGTCGTCAACACTGCAGCAAACAACATCACTGACTACGATTACAGTAACAACGCTATTCGCGCCAGAG
>JAYUSZ010000191.1:0-11411 GCA_043755435.1 Bryobacterales bacterium
CACTCCCGCTCAAATCGTGTTTGGTTCCGGAGACGGCCGGTTGTTTTCTATCAACGCAAAAACCGGCAAACCCAATTTGGAATTTGGCGACAACGGCATCGTCAAGTTGAATACCGAAGAAATCATGAAGGGTCTTCCTGGCCGCAATGGTTTAACTTCGCCTCCCATCGTTTTCAAGAATTTTGTCATCGCTGGCGGCACCACGCAAGAGAATCCGCCGCTAGGACCTGCCGGTGATATTCGTGCCTGGGACATGCACACAGGCAAACTGGCATGGACCTTCCATTCCATTCCTCGCGCCGGTGAAAAGTATAACGACACGTGGGCTGGCGATAGTTGGAAGAATCGTTCCGGCGTCAATGTCTGGGGCTTTCTAACCGTCGATGCGCAACGCGGAATTGTTTATATGCCCTTCGGCGCGCCCTCGGTGGATCAGTATGGTGGCGATCGCGCTGGCGACAATCTCTTCAGTAGCAGCATTGTTGCCGCCGATGCGAATACGGGGAAATACCTGTGGCATTTTCAAATTGTTCACCATGATATTTGGGATTATGATTTGACCGCCGCCCCAGTGCTGCTTGATGTCAAGCGCGCTGGTAAAACTATTCCCGCCGTGGCTGTCATCAATAAGGTGGGCCTCTTATTCTTACTCCACCGAGTTACTGGCAAGCCGATCTACGGAGTGGAAGAACGCCCGGTGCCGCAAAGCGAAGTGCCACTGGAACGGACTTCAAAAACCCAGCCGTTCCCCCTCAAGCCGCCACCCTTGTCCAGGATGTCCTTCAAGCCATCCGAGGTCGCCACCGTAACACCCGAGTTGGAAGCTGCATGCAAAGCGCTCATCAAAGATCTGCAAACCGGCGGACCCTACCTTCCCGTCAGCTACAACCGCATGGGAGTTCGCTTTCCTGGCAATCATGGTGGAGTGAATTGGGGCGGAATTTCCTTCAACCCCCAACTTGGATATCTGTTCATCAACTCCAACGATTTGGGTCAAATCACAGGTGTGAAGGATCATGATGTGAACGAGGGCCGGGCCATTGCACGCGGTATGGGAAATCGCGTCGACCCCGGTGGTCCCTACGAAGGCATTGGCGGCGGCCGCTTCAGCATTCCCGGAAAAAATGGTTCAACGCAGCAACTCCCTTGCCAACAGCCACCCTGGGGACAGTTGACTGCTGTTGACGTGAACACAGGCGAATTTGTTTGGCGAGTTCCACTGGGCGTCACCGACAGCTTGCCAGCTGACAAGCAGAAGACAGGCCGCCCTGGAAACGGTGGAACAATCGTCACTGCCAGTGGACTGGTATTTGTTGGTGCAACCGACGATGCCCGCTTCCGCGCCTTTGACGCCAAAACCGGCAAGGAGCTTTGGACAGTGAAACTTGGCGGCGCCGCTGAAGCCACTCCGATGACTTTTCAAGGTCAGGATGGCCGCCAATATGTCGTGATTGCTTCCACAGGTGGAGGGTTCTTCAATAACCCGGTGACGGATGACAGCATCACTGCATTTGCTCTGGATGCGGTCAAGTAGGCTGCCTGCAAAGCTCAAGTGGGCCAGGTAAACAAAATCACACCAGCCCCAACTGCAATCGCATCACCCGATCCACTCCCTTCATATCTTCAATCGTCAGCACTCCGATGAGCCCCTGAATGCGCTCCTTCGTAGCCGTGGTGATTTGATCCGCCATCGCCTTGCGGGTTTCTCCATTCAATTGCACATATGTTTGAGCCGGATAAAGCCGCTCCGTCTTGCTCGTCAATGGCAGCACCTGCACCCGATTCAGTCTACGGTTCGACGCATCATTGCTAACGATCACCGCCGGTCGCGTCTTGCGGATTTCACTCCCAAGAGCTGGATCAAAACCCACCCACCAAACCTCACCGCGCTTCATCTGCCACATCACTAATCAGATTGTTAGCCCAATCCGCTGCCTCCGCTTCCGCCTTTTCATCCAAAGCCATTAGTCGATAAGCTTCATCCAACTCCGCATCTACCACATGCGGTCTGGCTAAGGACTCGAGGAAGCGACCGATGCCCCCCTGTCCAATCTTGGAATGGAGGCCAACGTAGACATCATCGGATAAGGTGATTGTGAGTTTTTTCATTTTCATACGTAGTATGTACGTTTTATACGTAGAGGTCAAGCCTGTCTTGGCGCGATGCTAACTCCCATCGGCACTTTGAGTGCAAATTCAAAATGGAACCATGCGTTGTGACATAATTGCCAGAAGCTTCAATTTTGCCCGAAAATCGGATTGGAATTATTCCTTAAGCGCAACTTATGTCCGGCGACCTAGACCCCACCGAACCAGACCATCGCCCAGTCTTCAAAAACCGCTACCAAGTGGAACGCGAACTCGGCCGCGGCGGTATGAGCGTCGTCTACCTCGCCCGCGACCTCCAGCTCCTCGACAAGCGCGTTGTTGTAAAAGTCCTGCTCGACGAATCTCCAGAAAAGCAATTCAAGTTAAAACAGGAATTGGAAGCGCTAATACTAATTAACCATCACGGAGTAGTGGGAGCGAACGATTCCGGCGAAACCTCCGAAGGCCGCCAATTTCTGGTAATGGAGCATATTGAAGGGCAAACCCTCCGCAAAGCCATCAAAGACGGCCCCCTCGATTTCAGCCGCGCTGCCAACATTCTCCGCCAAGTGGGAGATGCACTATCCGCCGTGCATGCCAAAAACGTTTGCCATCGCGACCTGACGCCAGAAAACATAATGCTCCAGGAGCTTCCTAACGGCAAGGAGCACGTCAAGTTGATCGACTTTGGCATAGCAAGCGTCCAGGATTCCGTCTTTGGCGCAGGAAAAGACTCGACCTTCGCAGGCAAGGTCTCCTATATGTCGCCTGAGCAGATGGACGGAAAGCCGAACAAGTTTTCAGATATTTTTGCGATGGGGATTTGCGCCTATGAGATTCTTGCGGGGGAAAAGCCGTTCACTTCAGAAGAACACCTTTACTCAGCAGAAAAGTGCAAGCCGCAGCCGCCCCAAACCCTCCGCTCCGGCCTAACTGAATCTGCGGGCCAAGCCATCTTGAAGGCCATTGCATTTTCTGCGCAGGATCGCTATCCATCCGCTAGCGACTTCGGTGAAACACTGGCCAATGCCCTAACGGCTAAAGAACACCAGCGTGCAGACACCAAACCATTGGAAGTGGGCCATGTTCTGTTCACAGATCTAGTTGGTTATTCGCTCCTTCCATTGGAACAGCAACGTGAATATTTGGCAGAGCTGCAATCCGTCGTCAAAGACTCCGAAGCATTCAAGAAAGCCTTGGCTCGTCAGAACGTGACCACGCTAAATACCGGCGACGGCATGGCCCTAGCCTTCTTCGGCGAGCCCACTCAACCCGCCACCTGCGCCCTGGACATTGGAAAAGCATTGCAGTGCCGTCCGCATTTGAAGCTGCGAATGGGCATCCATTCCGGCCCAGTGTACAAATTAGCCGATATCAACACCAGCAAAAACTTGGCCGGTGGCGGGATCAACATCGCACAGCGTGTGATGGAGTCCAGTTCTGCCGGGCAGGTGGTCGTGTCTGAAACAACGGCGACTATTTTGCAGCCGTTGAAACTATGGAACCCGCTATTGACTGACCTGGGTATGCGAACTGTGATGCCCGGCGAAGTTCTTCGCCTCTATGATTTGGCGATTGCGAAAACGGGGAAATTGGCACCCAATATCTACGCTGAAAGGGAGCCCACCAAAATGAGTCGGCACAACAACTTGATATTGTTCTACTTGAAGGCTGCGATTGTGATTGGGGTTTTTCTTATTGGTTATTTGCTACGGCAATTGTCTGTTCCATCAGATACGAATTCAGAAAAGAAGCTGGAGTCATCCGCAGCGGCTGATGACAAGCTTCCTAGAACGAATCCTACGGACGGCCTAACCTATGTTTGGATTCCCCCAGGGAAATTTCAAATGGGCTGTTCACCAGGTGACTCCGAATGCGGTGGCGATGAAACTCCTGTACAAGTGAAGCTCACCAAGGGCTTCTGGCTCGGCGAAACGGAAGTAACCCAAGGTGCCTACGCCAAGGTCACGGGCAAGGAACCCAGCCTATTCAAGGGCCCAAACTTACCCGTTGAAAATGTCGATTGGAATCAGGCTCAAGCCTACTGCACTGCAATTGGTGGCAAGCTACCAACGGAGGCGCAATGGGAGTACGCGGCTAGAGGCGGGCTGCCGCAAGCCAGCTACGGTGCATTAGCCGAGATAGCCTGGTTTTACTTAAATAGCGGAGCCAAGACGCACCCTGTCAAAACTGAGAAGAAACCCAACGCCTATGGGTTATACAATATGCTCGGCAATGTTTGGGAGTGGACCTCCGATTGGTACGTCGAAAAGCTTCAGGGTGGAACCGACCCAGCAGGTCCGGTCAATGGCGAAAAGAAAGTAGTGCGCGGCGGTTCCTGGGTCTACGATCCGTCGAACCTCCGGGTCTCGTACCGTGATAGGGACGATGCCTCGAACCATGTCAGTAACCTTGGCTTTCGTTGTGTGTGGGAATGAATTTCCTTGATTCTTTTTTCTTTTACCTTTTCCTTCCGGAAAGTACTGCTGAGTAGCACCCGGGCGGCGAAAGCCGCCAAACGATTTTTTTTCACACCCAGCGCAAAGAGTTGCGCTATCCTTTCCATGTCCTGTCCGTGGGACGAAGCCAGAATGCGCGGCGGTTCCTGGAACAACAATCCAACGAACCTCCGGGTCTCGAACCGTAATAGGAACGATGCCACGAACCATAACAATAACCTTGGCTTTCGTTGTGTGTGGGATGCAGGGCACCTTCGGGTGTAGGGCCAGAATTGCCAGGCGGGACATCCTCCGGCGAGCGTGTCTCCTTGCTTCCGGGCTCCGCCCCAGGCCTCACCATAGGGTAGGCCGAATAACGCTGTAAAGAGCCGGAACTGTGGTAGTGGGCAACCGCGAAGCTGGTCCGGCTTCTGATCTTCCCGTCATCACAACCCAAAACACTACATATTTTCATCTTGTTTCTAACAACTTACCAAACTTCTCCACCCAAATCCCTTGCACCCACCTGCTAATCTAATTACAGAGAGATCAACTTCCGGCCGGAATGCTCTCGTTCAAAAGCCTTCCCGCAAGGTGGAGGCCTCGGGTCGATCCGAGTCGCAGTTTCAAAAAATCAGTAGGCCGCTAAAATGGAATACCCGTGTCACTTACTTGGCTGGAGAGTCAGGTAGGTGAGCCTGTAAATCAGGCAGCGCTGTTTGGTTGGCAGTGGCAAAAGGGTGAAGTGGCGGCGGCCTCGCTGGTTTTTTCTCAAAAATGACGCCAACTCTTAAGGCCGACGTGTCTCTCGGCGAAGTCAACTGGAAAATCTACACCAACCCCAACTGCAATCGCAAGAATGTACTTCAATGAGGCCAGATAAGTAGTGAGAGTTACTAGTTGGCACATTGCCGAGAGATCAACTCTTCTACACTTCGGCAGTTAGGTGGAAGTTGGCTGTGACCTGAATGGTGAGTGCCTTTAAGTTCTCAATTCACTTGCGAGGATCGGCTTGTGGACATAGGGCGTGCGCGGCCTGCGAAATCCGGGGTTACAATTCCAGTGAAAGTGCCCTGCTTTGGGAAGATACGAGACGGAATTGGACCCCCCGTCCCGGAGTTTCGTGAACTAGACAGTTGGGGTGCTGTAGAAGCGGGCTGTCACCTGTTGAAGTGTTGCACTCACGGCCGCGCCTCCTGTAATTTCATGCTCTTGCAGAGGCGCGACCGTTTTCCGCTAATGTTAGCGGCACTAAATGGCACTCACTTACCAGGTCATTCTAGCTGTGTACTGCATTGTCCTGGCACCTTGTGCCGAAGTACGGAGACTCAAAATTCCATCGGCACCGGGGAGCGGTAGACCCGGTTGGTTGAGCAGGTTGAAGGCATCTATACTGATGCGCAGGGCCACGTGTTCGGTTATGGCGACACTCTTATAAACGCTGCCAGTGAGATTGGTGAGCCACGGTCCCATCATCACTTGATTCCGCCATGGGTGAAGTCCAGTATCGAAGGCCACTAACTGATTTTGCCCGTTCCTCAAAGGCACAAGCACGTTGTTGTTGTCATTGAAGTTTGGATCCGCCACAACTCCAGAGGTGGGAATTGGATTGATGGGCTGTATGGCTGGCACATAGTTGGTTGGGATTCCGCTCACGCCAGTGGCCGTATTGATACGGTTGGCAGGTATGTATCCGTTGAAATACAAGTAACCTGGGAAGCAGGTTCCCTGGCGGCAGTCGGAGATTTTGTATTGTGTGCCGTACACTTGAACTTCACCGAACTTGCCCCAATTGTTGGTGGGCAATGACCAATAGCGGCTTGCGGTGGTACCGTAACCGGCGATCTGCCAACCACCCACAAGACGATTGAGGTTGTTGCCGGAATTTCCCAGCAACTTTTTACCACGACCGAATGGAAGGTCAACCAGGAAATTCCAGCGCACTCGATGCTTGGGGATGTCGGCGTCTCTTTGATAGCGATAGAAGCGGAGTCGGTCCGTCGTATCGGTTGGAACGGAACCAGCCAGGAAGATTTCCGGTTGGTCATTTTGGAAAGTAGCGAAGCCACCGCCTTGGGAAGCAACGTTGCCGGTGGATGCGGAGTTACTCATCAAGTAAGTCAGTTGATATGCAATGCCACGGCTGAACCTTCGCTCCAATTCCAGTTGCACGCCAGTGTAATTGGAATAACCAAGTTTGGCGTAAACCGAAATATCACCATAGGTAGTTTGATCAATTGCGCGGCGAGCCGTACCAGCATAAAAGCCGGTGGGGAGCGGCAAGCCGGAAGATTTGTACCAAACGTAGTTACTAATGGGATTGGCATTGTAGCGTTGCACGCTTTCGTTGTTTCGGCCTGCGGTTCCGATCAGACCAATGCGGGCTACGGTATCTTTCATAACCTCACCTTCCAGGGTCATATTCCATTGATGCGCGCCAGAAGTTGGCAGGTCTTTGCTAAGAGCGATCATCGACACGCCAGGAAGAATTACGGGAGGCTTGGCGATGCTCAGTTCTTCCAGGTTTCCCGAATTCACGCCGGCAATCACTGTTGGAACAGCGCGAAGGAAGTAGTTGGGCAGGCGGTCTGGGGCATTTGCCGAATCATTCCAGTTATAGGAATAGGAACCCTGCAGCGGAGGATTGCCGCGCATTCCATTGAACGTTCTGGCCGGCAGCGGGAAGTTATACCTGCCGTATCCGCCACGCAGGACGAACGGCCTTCCAGCGGCACGTTTGGACCAGGCGAACCCAACGCGAGGTGCGAAATTCAGTTTACTGACGCTGACCAGATCGTTACTCAAACCGACTTTATCAGGCGTGACCCATTTCACACCAATTGCGGAATAACCATCCACTATAGGCTGCGTTGTGTAACCACTGCTAACCAGTTGTGGGGTAGGAACATTACTAATGATGGTTTTGGTTGGGAAATCAAAAAGGTTAGTAACACCGGCCTTGTCCAAATATGGTCCAAGATACTGCCAACGCACGCCGGCATTGATGGTCAAGCTGGAAGAAACTTTCCAGGATTCCTGCACATACATGGAAAGATCCTTGCCGCGCATGTTGTAGGCACCTGGCGGCCTTTGCTGCGCATAGCGGCCTGCTACGCCAAGGAAGAAGTTTGCCCCGTTGTCACCTGTTTGCGGTACGGCACCAAATGCAATTCCAGTAGCAGGACTGTATTGCGCGGTGGCGTTGCTACCGAAATCGAGATCCGATTGGTTAGGACGGTCTGGGATGGTATCCAGCACTTCCTGGCGAAATCGGCCACCGAACTGGATCTGATGTTTGCTCTTCACCCAGGTATAGTTCTGTTCGCCGCTGATGATTTGGGTGTACTGCGAACGGGGAACAATGCCGTGAAACTGCACGTTCTGGTAACCAACGTTGAGTAAGTAAGGTGCGCCATTTACTCCAAACGGATTCGGTGTGCCGAATTTAGCGGAGATGTTTTGCAATGCGCTTTCCTGATTCAAACTGTACAGCCAATTAATGGCTGAGCCACTTGCAACTGTTTCTACAAAGAACGTTGGTGAAAATGTGTGGTTCCATGTCACAACTTCAGTGTTGGATCGTTCAAAGTAAGTTTCACGGTTCCAAAGATTGTCGGATGTAATTGGGTTACCGGCAGTATTAAACGCCCTGCGGTTCATTTGATCCCAGCCACCGTGGGAGAAGCGCGCGAAGATCTGGTCGCGCTGACCAAGGCGATGGTCGGCACGGAAAGTAAAGGTCTGCTGATTTTGATTGGTAGGAGCGGGGCCGAAGTAGTTGTTGGCAACTAGCGGATTCACACCTACATCAGTAGGAAGGGGCACCACACCGAAAACGTATTTCGACAATGGGCTTTGGCGGGCTGAGGGGAGTTGATTATTTACGTAAGGAATTTTCGTATAGTTTGGCCCTGCACCAACAGACCAGGGATCGTAGAGAGTAATCCTGCGGCCAGTGCCGTCAATCAAACCGCTGAAATCTCCTTGACGCATAGCGGCAGTCCAAACTGCGGAACCAGTGCTGGCGGCGGACCGTTGCCGCAACGCCTCCCACGCACCGAAGATGAAAGTTCTATTCTTCCCGTTGTATAGTTTCGGCAAGATTACTGGCCCACCAGCGGATACACCGAATTCATTGCGGACCAGATGGGGGGGCTTGGAAAATGTGTCTTGCCGTTGACGGGCAACGCCAAAGCCACTATTGCGTCCAGTTTCAAATGCTGCGCCGTGGAAGTTGTTGGTGCCACTACGGGTGATCATGATGGCGCTGGCTGGACGGTCCAACTTGGCACTGGAGCCGTTGGTTTCCACGCGGAATTCCTGAACCGTGTCCAGGCCTGGGGGCCGCGCCTGAATGCTGCCAGTGTTGCGATCGTCAAGCGGTACTCCATCCTGGTTGAACTCCATTGCCGAATCACGCAAACCATAGACTCTTGGTTGGGCAACAGCCCCTTCCAAGCCTGGCACAGTGATGGTCAGCAAGCTTTGAATAGACCGTCCATTCAAGGGTAATTGTTCAATGCGAGCGCGCTCCACTGTTGTGGCTACTGTGGAGACGGTGGTGGTGAGTAACTGGGTGACGTCGCCAACGACAGTTACTTGTTCGGCGGATTGAGCCACCTTCAAGGATGGATTGATAGCGGCGTCCTGCCCTGCCCTGAGCGTGGCGGCGGCTTCCCATTTTTGTAACCCTGGCGCAGTGACGGTGATTTTGTATCCGCCGGCCTGAAGAGCAGGGAAAACATAGGAACCGTTGCCCTGCGTGCTGGTAGTGAATTTAGCACCTGTAGAGGCGCTGTCGAGGACGACGGATGCATTGGGGATGACGGCCCCTGATGAGTCAGTTACGACGCCTTGAATCTGGCCTGTGCCGGTTTGAGCCAAGCCGATGGTGCTGCTGGCTGCAATCAATAAAATTAGTAGACGGGCGTGTTTGAGCATAATGTCCCCTTGCGTGTTAACCATGTTAGGCCGTTCGCGCTAGGCGAATACTATCACAAAGTCGCGACTTAAATCGACTTACTTTGAGGCTGTAATTATCGATTGAAATAGCCTGGGACCTAACCGGATATCTCACAACGAGTTATTCTTGACTCCGTTAACCTTGTGCATGCCAATCGGATCGGGGACTAAGTCCCCGTAGCAGGCTGAAGCCAAGTTGCCGGAGTTGTTTGTCCGTGCGAAGGATCCGTTTCGGCATTCGGGACAAGAGCGCGGGTAGGATCGGAGACACGACCGAGAACGGTGCCGCGAGGATCCTGAGAAAGTAGGGGAAGGGCGGCGAAAAGCAAAGCTGCGAGTGGGCCGAGGAAGTTTCATAAATTTGTAAAGACTATCTGCCCCATCCGTCTTATGCCCCTGTAAGCAAGACCAAATACACGGAGGCTTCCCTTTATGTTGTGATTGTGTCCACAGGTGGAGGGTTCTTCAATAACCCGGTGACAGACGATAGCATCACTGCATTTGCTCTGGATGCGGTCAAATAAGTAAGTGGAGAGTTACTAACCCTTCTGCCGCATAATCCACTTCAAAGCATTCTGTTGTAACTTCACATACTCCGGGTTCCACAAGTCACTCAGCATATGACCTGGTGACATATAACAGACCCGACCCTTGCCGTAATCATACGACCAGCCCCCTGGAGCAGTCGCACCGTACTTCTGAAAGGTCAGCCCCTCCTCGTTCACCGTTTCCAGAAAAAGGAACTTGGGGTCTTTGTCATAAGTCATGTAGTGCTGCTCATCGGTGACTATAAAATCCTTCACGCCTTTTGTGATGGGATGGTCGGGATTCGTCACCTTTACTTTGAAAGTTCGAATCGGAGGATGGCCAGTGTAAGCAGCACCCAGCACATGACGAAAATCAGGATCGGTCAGGCCAACGTGAGTTGTGTTATGCAGGAACAGCGCTGACCCTCCCGCTTCTACAAACTGCCGCACAGCCTTGCCTTGTTCAGGCTTTATCCAAAATTGTGACTGCGCCTTACCTGGCGGCAGCGGTGGATCAAAAACCAATTTGGGACGCCCTGTGGCAACCCAAGCCGCGTTCGTGCTTTCATCACCACCATAGCCATCAGGCCAAATCATCCCATCCCGCAACACGATCAACACTTTGTAACCATCCAGTGTTTCCGCGTTCAACAGCGGAGTCTCATCGGTGAAGTCCACGCTGATGCCCATTTGCTTCGCCACTGTTCGAGTAAGTCCAGTCCGAATGTAGTCGGAGTTATGATAGCGATCACCAATAAGGGCAAACGCAGTTGCCTTCTTCGCTGCCTTGGCAGGCAGTGGCGTGAAGCCTACTCCAGCCAATGCGGCCAATGCGGAACGGCGTGTGGTTTTGCTTTGAATTATGCTCATAGTTCACCTCAATTCCCTGGGCGGCGGGGGCCTACTACATCCACGCTATCAACCCGTCTAGTGCTGTCACGAGAAACACCAACAATCAAAAACTCCAACGGTTGCGTCCCGGAATTCTCAAATGAATGCGCATCATTCAACTGAATTGGAATCGCATCTCCCGCGCGGATCTGCGCAGTTTCCCCACCTACATTCGCCGCACCCTCTCCATTCATCACATAGTAAAATTCCGCAACTTCCCGATGAAGTTTAGGCTTTGTAGATCCCCCCGGAGGAACCACCAAGTGATCCACATAGGACCATGGGCTGCTGAACACCGGCGTATCTAACGCTCGCCGATATTGCACTTCCTCCTTGCCTGCGCTCATGCCAGGAATGTTGCGTAATAGCAAACGATCCAGTTGCATGGTCATAAACGTTGGGATTGCATCTAGCGGCGCACCCACACGAGAGTCACTCAGATCAAAAGCATCGTAAGTGCCTTTCATCGCGGAGACGTTAATATTCATCCACTGAACCGGCTTAT
>JAYUSZ010000192.1:0-4499 GCA_043755435.1 Bryobacterales bacterium
GCCACGGCGCGGGCTTCGTGTCTAAACCTCTCGTTGAATTCGCTCTTCGAAACTTTAATGGCAACCGTGCGATCCAGACGTGGATCGCGCGCCTTCCACACTTCACCCATGCCGCCTTCGCCGATGGGAGCCACAATTTCATACGGACCAAGCTTGGAGCCAGGCTGTAACGCGGGAGACATTGAATCTGCTTAGCTTATCGCATTCGCGATGCTCTTAAAACTGCAGCTTCAAACCCAAATGAATGTAGCGTGGAAAACCGTTCACACCAGAAATCCGCCCGAACAACGTATTCGTCGGATCGGTCACTGGCGCTACGAGATTTGTGTGGTTCATGGCGTTCAACGCTTCAGCTCTAAATTGCAGGTTCACACGTTCTGTAATGGTGAAGTTCTTCACTGCCGATAAATCCCACACTTCCAAACCAGGGGCACGCACTCCAGAAAATCGAGTGCTCAAAGTGCGCAGATTTGAACCAAGCTGTTCAGCCGCATTGCGGTTGAATGCCGCTGTGTTGAACCAGCGATCCAGCGTACGTTCAGAAGTGCTTAGCGGAACCGATGAAATTGGTTGAATCAAAATGGAATTTCCAAAGGCCAGCGGCGCACCTGAATTGGCCTGCCACACAACCTGTAACTGCCAACCCGCAGCCAACTGTTTCATCACAGGATTAGGAGTACGGAACTTTTTTCCAGGCCCAAAAGGCAATTCGTAAATCCCGCTTAAGGCTATCCGATGCGCACGATCCAAATCGGAAATCACCTTCTCAGGCACGGGGTCGCCGGCATTCAACCTCGTGATGGCCTCCATCAACTTCGACCATGTATAGTTCACTTGAAACGTGTATCCCGAGCTAAAGCGGTGTTCGCCAGTAGCCTGCAATGAGTGATACCAGGAGTAGCCTTGTGGTTCCGATCTTGTCACGCTAGTGAACTGCGGATAGGCACGCAGCAATTGACTCCGCGCTACCGTATTGCCCGCTAAGTTAGTACCCGGCAACAACGGAAAGAATGGATTGGGTATCTGCGCGCTCAAGTTATTGATAGTTTGCAAATCACGCGACGGCAAGGTGGAAAGATACCGGTTGGGCAACGCGTTGTAATCCCGATTCACTCCCAGCTTGGAACCGCGATTTCCAATGTAACTGACGTCAATAAAATATCCCTTAGGCAATTGCCGCTGCGCACCAAAGCTCCAGCGCTGCATGTATGGATTCACCGATTGGTCGCGGAAGAATGTAACGCCGCGCCCAACATCGGTGGAAAGACCAAGAGACGAACCAGGGGGCTGCGCCCAACCACCTGGAAAGGGATTCGCCAACGAGCTGATGTAAGTAAGCCCATTGTCGTTCGACGGATTCAATGTGGTGGCAATGGAATACCCATTCTGCAAAACACCAGTTCGATCGGAGCCAAGTGGTACAAAGAAAATTCCATAGCCTGCTCGAACCACCGTGTCCTTCATCGCTGTCCATGCCAGGCCGATTCGCGGGGAGAAGTTGTTGCGGTCCATCTTCCATAACTGACGAGGCTGATTGTTCACACCAGCAAAAGTAAGGCCACCATTCACTGTGAATTGATTCGCTGGCAGATCTGATAGCGGGTTCTTTGCATAGTTCGCAATAGCTGTAGAGGCAATTGGGTTCGCTGTTGTGAAATCAAATCCGCGCACACTACGGTTGAAGCGTTCCGTCAAAGGCGAATCAAAATCGTAACGAATCCCCAAATTAAGTGTCAGGTTCTTACGCACGCGCCAATCGTCCTGCACATAGAATGCTGTGCTCTTCGATTGCTGCGCCACCGATGCATTTGCACTAATCTGGCCTCCAGAAGGAAGTCCCAACAGGAACGACGCCAGCCCCTGGCCAATCGGAGCGCTCGGCGAATTGTCTAAAGGTCCGCCTGTCCAGCGATTGTTGAAAATCTCTTGCGGAACCAGGTTTGAAAAATCGTAGCTATTTTCGCGATAGACGCGGAACTCACCACCAAACTTCACAGAGTGATTTCCACGATTCCAGGAAAGGTCATCCGTTACCGTTCCATAGTTAGAAAATCCTCGAGAGAAGCCGGCTGTGCCTAGTGCTTGATAACCGGCAATATTGAGGTTAGGAAATGTACGCGCATTGGCGGAGATGGCATTCACCAACTGCGGCGCAAACCCGATCTTAGCCAAGTCAAAGCCCTGCGCCAGCGGATAAAAACTCTGTTCAAAGCGGGTGAACCCCACACGGAAATCGTTTAACAGGGAAGGTGTAATAACGTAAATGTCATCCAACACCGCGCCGTAGTTTTTGCGGTAACGGTCATTCCCCAATGCTTCGTTAGGGAACAAACGTCCAGAAGTGAACTGGTTGTACCACTGATTGTAGCGGCCAAAAATCCGGTGCTTTTCATTGAAGTTGTGATCAATTTTCGTGGTGTACGACTTATAGTAATTCCACGATGATTGCAGGAACTGAAAGTTCTGTCGTCCATCCGCTGATCCTTGATTGTTCGGTAGCGGCCAGTAGTCAAGCAACCCCAATGCAGTCTTGTCTAGCCTCGACGGAGGAACGATGTTCCCAGAGAATGGTTGTCTTTGAAAACGACCGCCAGGGGCAGCAGTAGTGGTGTTGGGATCGTAAATTTGATAGGTGACTCCAAGCGGCAAAAGCGCCGAGAAATCCCCACCTCGTTGGGCCACACTAGGAACGGTATAGAAAGGCGTCCCACGTTCCACCCCAGGACGAGTCAAGCCTTCAAAAGAAAAAATCCAAAAAGTTTTATTGCGGCCATCATAAACTTTTGGCAGCATCACGGGCCCTGAAAAAGTTGCGCCAAAACGATTCAGCACATTCAGCGGATTCGTTGTCTTGATCTTTTGCGCTGTCACCGGTCCGGTTGCCGCGTTATAGAGCGATTGCCGCTGGAAAAGATCCAGCCCCTGCATATGCTGATTGTTGTGAAAGAAGTACAGCGTTGAATGCATTTTGTTGGTGCCGGAACGCAGCACAACGTTTATGTTGCCACCAGGAGCACGCCCGATACTGGCATCGTAGCTGGTGGTTTGTACTTTGAATTCCGCAATCAATTCCGCCGGTGGCGCGTAGGCGGCGTTTGTTCCCCACATGGCTGGAGTGCCATCCACGCTGAATTCAATGTTGCCACCGCGTACACCATTGGAAGACAAGGCCGACAACACTTCCGTTGCAGGACCAAGGCTGGGATGATTCGCGGCCGCTAAGCTGACAATCCCAGGGGCCAGACGGGCAAGCGAAAGCGCATTGCCTCCAGGCAGTGGCAGGTCCAAAATTCGCTTGCTATCCACCACACGACCAACGCTTGCAGTAGCTGTTTCCAGTTGCGATGTCTGGCTGGTTACCGTGACAGATTCCGTGATGTTGCCCACTTGCAAAACGACATCGACGGCAATGCGGCTGGCAACACTCACTTCAACAGCGGGGCGGCTGAAAGACTTGAAACCGTTCGCCATTGCATTCACATCATAGATTCCTGGCTGCAGATAGAGAATATCGTAGGTGCCGGATTCATTGGTTGTGGTTGTAAGTTTAACGCCAGTGTCACGCTTGGTGGCAGTGATTTCGGTGTTCGGCACGGTGGCCCCGGTAGGGTCAGTGACTCGCCCGGTAATGCGACCGCGTGGGTCCTGCGCGCAAAGTACGCCAGCAGTTAGAACAAAAAATGCAAAGCGAGAAATCATAATTCCCAGGTTAGAACATTATTTTAGGGAAGGAGCTGAGGTGTGGCGCTCTGAATGATTTTGGATATCCAATCGGCGTGCGGCAATCCGCAACTCGAAAGGGCCTTCAACTCTCGATCAATGTCATACTCCACCCGGCGCACCGTTGGGATGCAGTCGTCCAATAAGAGGTACGACGCACGAGGGTCGCCGTCATGGGATTGTCCAACGCTGCCGGAATTCAGCACTAGCCTTCCAGGGATTTTCGAATCTTCAATTCGTCGAATAAAGGGCCGATGAATGTGGCCATAGACGATCACCGGCTGCTTGACCAACTCGTATGCCAATTCTAGTTCAGTCTCTGTTGCTTCAGGCATTGGAGCACGCCATGCACTCTCAGGACTTGCATGCACTAATGCCAAAGGTCCCTGAATTTGCATGCGCGGCAGGTCGCGAAGCCAAGCCAGTCTATCTTCACCCAGTGACTCACGTGAAGCCTCCGCCATTTCACGAACGGCATTCCAAAGCACTTCCAACCCAAGCGACTTACTGGCAAATGACTCAAGAGTTTCGGGTGCGAACAGCATTTCATCTGTATTGCCAACCACACCTTGCCAACCAAGATTTCGAATCCCATCGACGATCTCAACAGGACTTGATCCACTGTCCGCCAAATCCCCACCATGCAAAACAAGGTCAGGCGATGTTTGCCGCAAATCAGCAAGGACCGCCTCAAATGCAGTTAAGTTGCCATGGATATCCGACACGATTGCAATGCGCATATCAAGAACCCAACCAACGTGAAAACACGAACAATTCGC
>JAYUSZ010000193.1:0-31509 GCA_043755435.1 Bryobacterales bacterium
GATACCTATCTCTTCTATCTGGCCCCGATGGGGATTCAAATTGACTCCGCCCGCGTCGTTCGAACGCCATCTACACTGGAAGTAGTGCTTTCAGGATTCGACAATACACGCTCAGCGGGCGGGGAAGTGTACTTCACTTTTTACGACCGCAACGGCATTCCGTTGCCCGATGGTGTTTATAGCAAAGCAGCGCTGCAGGACCAATTCCGGCAACTCTTTGCATCCAGCAACGCGGGTGGACTCTTTGAATTGAAAGCAATCTTCCCGGTTACGGGTGATGCCACTGCGATCTCGGCAGTAACCGTCCAACTGGCCAATAACTTTGCGATCACAAAAACAGACCGGATAAAGTTGCAATGATTCCAGTGGCGCTTACCATTGCCGGGTCGGACCCAAGCGGTGGTGCGGGCATTCAGGCCGATCTAAAAACCTTCCATCAGTTCGGCGTCTATGGCCAAGCGGTCATCACTTTGGTGACTGTTCAAAACACGGTGAACGTAAGCCGGGTCGATTGCCTTGATGCGCAGTTAGTCCAAGAGCAGATTGAAGCAGTGCTGGAAGATATTCCGCCCGGCGCGGTAAAAACCGGTGCGCTGGGCGATTCATCCATCATCGAAGTTGTGGCTCGCATATGGAGCACCTCAGCGATACCGTTGGTTGTGGATCCAGTGATGATCTCAAAGCATGGAGCGTCGTTGATTGGCGCCGAGGATCGCGAGGCGCTGGTCAGTTTACTGCTGCCTTGCGCAACGTTGGTTACGCCAAATCTTCACGAAGCTGCAGCACTGGCAGGGTTTCCGGTGGAATCGTTGGATAGCATGAAACAGGCTGCGGAACGAATTCTTTCCTTTGGCCCCAAAGCTGTACTGGTAAAAGGTGGTCACCTTGCGGGTAACGCAACCGATGTGTTGTTGAGCAGCGGCGAGTTTCTGGTTTTAGACGCAGTTCGTAGCACCACAGTTCATACTCATGGGACTGGTTGCACTTACTCTGCAGCGATTACTGCTTCACTCGCCGCAGGCGTGAATTTAGAAAATGCTGTGCGCCGTGCCAAGCTTTTTATCACAGAAGCAATTAAAACCAATCCTGGTCTAGGCAAAGGGTCTGGACCTGTGAATCACCACGCAACTTTCAAAGCTTGAACCCCAGAGCTAAGCTACTTTGCTACTGCCCTGCGCCCTTTCAATCGTACCCTTGATGGTAGACAACAGAACTTCGTCCAAGAAGGGTTTGATCAGGTAATCGGTAACTCCCACAGCAGCTGCTTTGTTGCGATGCTTTTCACCGGACCGGGAAGTGAGCATGATAATCGGAATATGGCTGAATTGTTCGCGTCCCCTAATGGTTGCTGCGAATTCGAAACCATCCATACGCGGCATTTCCACGTCGGACAGTATAACGTCCGGCAAGCGTTGCATTTTGCTGAGCGTTTCCAGGGCGTCCACACCATCCTTGGCTTGCGTTGGATTCCAACCGGTGTTCTTCATCAGGTTGGCGATTACGCGCCGCACGCTTAAGGAATCGTCCACAATGAGAATTTCAAAGGCCTTGCGAGCCGCTGGCTTGGCGATAGTTCGCAATAGGGACGCTCTGATGCGGACATCCTTGCGAGGGGCCACTACTTCCGCAGGATTCAGCACCAGTACGATTCCGCCGTCACCCAGAATGGTTGCGCCAGCCACGCCATGGACATGCTTTAGCAAGTCGCCAAGGGGTTTCACCAACACTTCGCGGGAGTCTGCAATCTTGTCAACCAGAAGAGCATACTCCTGATCCCCCAACTTAATTACCACCACGGACTGACGAGCTTCCGTTATGCCGGAAGGCATTTCTTTCAGCCCAAGGCTTCCGCTCAGGTAGAGCGCTGGCAGAACTCCACGATCGAGCCGGGCAACCAACTTGTAATCCACGGTTTCAATTTGATTGCGATTAATTCGAGCTGTTTGCGCAATGGCGGCAATCGGAATGGCGAATTGCTGTTGATGCGACTCGACGAACAACACCTTGGTAATTGCCAGAGTGAGTGGCAAACGCATGGTGAAGGAAGTTCCTGTTCCAAACTGCGAATCGGCGGAAACAGTTCCCTTTAAGCTTTCTACACTAGAGCGGACAATATCGAGTCCCACGCCACGGCCGGAAATTTCGGTCACCTCTTCGGCGGTGCTAAATCCTTGAACGAACAGAAGCTCGTGCAATTGCTGAGGTGACAGCAGGCTGACTTCTTTTTCCCCCACCAGTTCCAGACGCAGCGCAGCTTTCTTCACCTTGTCCAAGTCAAAGCCGCGGCCGTCGTCTTTCAGGCGCAGAACCACCTGCGTGCCTTCATAGTTGGCACGCAGCACAATACGGCCACAGGCTGGTTTACCTGACAATTCCCGTTCTTCGGGTGATTCAATCCCGTGATCTACCGCGTTGCGAAGAAGATGTTCCAGTGGGCCGGCGAGTTGTTCAAGAGCTGTCTTGTCCATCTCCGTTGCGGCACCTTCAATCACTAATTCCACATTCTTGTTGCGCTTTTGAGCGGTGACCCGGACGGTTCGGTGCAAGCGATTTGAAATTGCAGATAACGGCACCATGCGCAGACGCATCAGCTTGTCTTGCACTTCCGATGTGAGGCGGCCTTGTTTTCCAAGGTAGCCATCGAAGCCATTCATCAGCCCGCGTAGTTGTCCACCGACGGAGGAGACGTCATTTGCCGTTTCCCCCAAGTCACGGGAAAGCAGGTGCAGCTTCGTGTATCGGTCAAACTCCAGCGCGTCAAATTCAGATTTGTCGGCAGAGTGATTCATCACCGATACAGCACCAGGCGAAAAGGTACCGTGTTCGCTTTCCAATTGCATTACCAGGCGTTTCAGACGTTCCAGGCTTAGCCCAAGTTCGGCTACTTCCTTGGTGTAGTTGGAAAGATGGCGCTCGAAGATAGATCGATTGACGAAGAGCTCTCCTACCAGGCGGACCAGAGAATCGAGACGTTCAATCGGCACTCGAACGTAGTTCGGTTGATCGGCTTCGGCCACAGTTGCCGGTGCTTCAGGTTGTTCGGCTAATTCAACTTCAACAGAATCGGTGGTGGGCAGTGGTACTTCGTCCAGAGGAAGGCCGCGGAGTGCTGCCCCAAACTGATGAAAGAGATGTTCAAAAGTTGACCGGCGGTTACCTACTCTGCCTCGTGTAGCAACCAAATCGATTAGTAAATCGTGGGTGCCTAACAAGAGTTTGCGGATGGGCTGGGTGAATTCAATGCTGCCTTCGTACAGGTTATCCAGCAGATCTTCCATACGATGGGCAATCTTGTTGATGGCCATGAAGCCAACCATTCCTGCTGCGCCCTTGATTGTATGTACGCCGCGACGAATTTCCAGAAGAGCGGGTTTGGTGTCCTCCTGTTGTTCCAGATCGCGCATGCGCAGGCCGATCATATCCAGCAGCCCTTCAGCTTCTTCAATGAATCCGCTGATTAATTCTGGAGGTAGAGAGCCAGCTTCGTCTTCCTCAAAATTGAGTTGCTCTAGGGGAGCTTGTTGCGGTTGGCCTAGTGTGGATGGAAGTTCGGTGAATGCGGTTTGGATCTGTTCGACACACTCAAGAATCAAGAGGCGGCTATCCTCATCCCACGGGCTTTCGCCGGCGATCACCTGGTCCAGGAATTCTTCAGCACTTTGAGCCATGGCTCCAACCTGATTCAAGCCAACCATGTTGCTTGCGCCGCGCAGGCTGTGGGCAAGACGGTGGAGCTCATTCAAGCTATCGGATGGATCCGGGGCATCGGCCATCTGCTGAAGCAATTGCTCCATTGCCGGTAAGTAACCGCAGGCTTCCTCGAAAAATCCTTCAATTAATTCCTGATCCAAAACATGCCTCGCTTCCCTAACTTAGGTGTTGCTGACCAACAAAATAGTATGGCGGGCCTAACCAACCCGCCAAAGGATCAATTTAAACTCCCGCAGGTTGCTCTGATGTTTCCGGCAAACGGAACCGGCTTACGGATTGATTCAGTTCCGTAGCAAGAGCCGTCAGCCGGCGAACCGATCCAGCAGATTCGCGGACGCCTTGGGCTGTTTCCAAGGTTACTTGGGAAATGTTGGTCACATTGCGCGACACATTCTCAGAACCGGATGCTTGTTGTTGCGCAGCGCGGGAAATCGATTGCACCAGTTCGGCAATTTTTTGAGAAACTTGCTCCAACTCGACAAGTTTTTGTCCGGCTTCATTTGCCAGTTGAGATCCCCCCACTACTTCGCGAGTGGTCTCTTCCATTGCGCTGATGGCCTCGTTGGTATCGCTTTGTACCGACTTGATGAGGGTGGTGATGCGCTTGGCGGATTCCGCCGCACGTTCGGCCAGCCCTTCCACTTCCTCGGCGACGACCGCGAAGCCTTTACCCGATTCACCAGCCATTGCAGCCTGGATGGACGCGTTTAAGGCAAGAATTGAAGTACGGTCGGCAATGTCACCAATCAACTGAACGATTTCGCCAATTTCCTGCGAGGACTCTCCCAAGCGCTTAATCCGCTTGGCTGTTTCCTGCACCTGTCCGCGAATCTGATTCATACCATCAATGGTCTTGTTCACCGAGCTTGCACCCTGACGAGCGCTAACCAAGGCTTGTTCAGCAACTCCAGCGGCTGTAGTCGCGGTTTCGGAAACCTGATGGATGGATTGCGTCATGTCCTGAATAGCGGCTGAGGCCTGCAGAATCTGCGTTGATTGCGATTCTGAACCTCTTGCCAATTCATCTGTGGCTGTCTGCATCCGTTGAGCGGATTGCGTTACGTCTGCGGTGGTCTTTTGCACCGAAGAAATCAGTTGCCGGAGTTCAACGATCATATAGTTGAACGAATCGGCAATGGCTCCAGTAACGTCGGCTGTAACTTCAGCTTCCTTGGTCAAATCACCGCTTGCAACTCCGGACACTTCTTCCAGCAACTTCATAATGCTTGATTGAATGTTGTCGCGTTCGTCGCGGCTCTGAATCAAGGCAAGAGTGTTATCCAGCATCGAATTCAATGAACGGGCAATGCCTCCCAGTTCATCCGCTGATTTCACTTCAACGCGAGCCTGATAGTTTCCTGCATTGATTTGTTGGAACAGCTTTCCGATGGCATCCACCTGCACGGTAATCCCTTTGCTGATCAGGTAAACCACCGTGGCAACCAGCAACAGAATTATCATTGTGAAGGAAAGTCGCATGTTCTTGTCGTAGCTGAATTGATCTACGCGGGCCGTAAGGAGATCGCCTTCAAACTTAGCTGCGGCATCATAGTACTTGAAGAAAGCATCCTGGGTGGCATTCGTTGCGTCGTTGAATTTAGTCGCTTCGATATTCACCCCGGAGTGGATTAATTCGCTATTCACAAGTGCCAAGAAAGTTTCAGAAGCCGCCACGGCATTTGCTGCAAGCTTGCCCAAGCCGGCTTCCAAGCTGGAATTGTATCGGATGGTTGTGCGGACGTTGCGCTCCAACGCTTGTACTGAGCCTTGCACTTGAGTGACCAAAAACATGAGCCGGGCATGGTCTTCTGCGGAAAGCTTTCCCTTGGCGGCAACTCCGGTGCCAAGGCCCCCTAGTTGGCCAATGTACTCGGTGGTCCAAGGCAATCTCGAAAGCACTGTTTCGCCCAAGTAATATGTATCCAACTCAGGATCCAGAATTAATTCCGATTTATCACCAGCAAGTTGGGTGAGTACCATAACGTCAGAAATCGCTTTTGTATGGAGGTCGAACGACTCCCTTGCTGAAAGCTGAGGCGTGCGCTTTTGAAGGTCATGCCATTGAGCCTTCCAGCGGCCCCACATTTCAGTGGTGCCAAATCTTTCCCCATACTTATTGTCAACCGCATCGACTGCGGAAATCGCCGCTTCAATGCGGCTTTCAACCACTGGGAGTTGGGCGCGCATGCCGGTTTCGCCATTCAGGAAACCATTGGCCACTGCGCGATGTTGCGGCACTTGCTCCTGCAGCAAGCGGACAGCGGAAACGTACTCCAGGCCATCTCGTTCATTCATCGTTGTTGAGATCTGCTTGTTCTGTCCCTGAACGAACAAGTAGACCAGCGTCATAATTGGAAAGCTCAACAGCACGCCCACCAAGCTCAGCTTTTGCCACACTTTCAAGTTAAACATCTAATGGTCCATCCTTTTTTCTGGCTTGAATCGATTTTGATTTGGGCGAATGCCCATTTTCAGAAACCTCAAGCCGCTAATTCTTGTAGTTCAGTTACAGTAAAAACCTTGTCCAGGTCCAACACATTCACTGTTTGGCCCTTGTGCTCGCCGCAGCCATTCAATAACTGCTTTAATTCTTGATTCTCTATTTGTTGTAAGTCTGGGGATCGGTCGATTCCGAATGTGCCAAGCCCGCCTAATGCATCAACAATCAATCCCACTTGGGAATTGTCATTTGATTTCACAATTAACAGCCGATGGCCTGCAGTTAATTCGGTTTCGCCCAGTCCGAATAGTTGACGTAAATCGACGATCGGCAGAATATCTCCACGCAAGTTAGTAATGCCTCGAAGGCTGGAAGGCAGCCCCGGTACGAACGTTACCCGAGGCATACGATCGGTTTCAAGCACCCTCTGCATAGGAATCGCATAGACTTGTTCCGCCAATCGGAAGATTACGAATTTCGACGGCGGCCCAATTTCTCTTGCGCTTGGTTGTGGATGTGACGCCAGTTTTTCAAGAGTGACTTCTTTATCGGCCATTCCGGCCAGTAACGAACCGAGAAGATCGGCCTCGGCGGAGATGGGTTCCGATGAGGGACCTTCCGCTTCGATTTGATCAAGGGAAGGCACTACTATTTCTGGTTCAGTTGAACCTAACAATGATTGGAACAAATTGTCCAACGCGGCATCATCCACTACATTCTCATGTTGAGAAGGCGCGTCAATCGTTGACAATTCAACCGATTCCTCGGCTGGCTCGGCAAACAGAATGGAAGGTTCCAGAGGGATAATTCGCGCCGGCTCAATCTGATATTGGGAAGTATTAGAAGAAGCTTCTTTGGCACTTTCTTCTTCGATTGTCTGTCGGGCTTCTGCCACTGGCTCTGATTCTGCCGGTATCTCTTTCGCTCCGTCCAGAAGAGGAATGCTGTCAAATAAAAGCACTAGAGATTCTTCTGCAACTTTATCCAAAACAATCTGTTGTTCTTCCAAATCCTCTGACAACTCAGTGGTTAGCGAAGTCTCCTGATTGTCAAGCAACTGACCAAGATCGTGCCGGAACTGCTCTTGTTCAACAGCCTCTGTGCTAACCGGTGCTTCCCCTCGTGAAAGGTTCTCCACACTTGCGTTAATCGACGCAATGCTAGTCATTGCTTCCGATTCTGGTTGTGAGGCGGTAGCAACGGCTTGTTCTTCAGGTTCAAGCGAAGAGTCAATCGCCTGTTCATCCCATTGTTCCAACAGTAGAGACAGTAATCCATCAACACCTTCCGGGGCCGGCGTTGCCCCCAGAGTTGTGGATTCGAGTTTGGATTCACCTTGCTGGTTCGACATAAGTAATCCTTTACAACTACAATGAACGCTCAATGGTGGCCAACAGATCCTGGGCAACGAAAGGCTTGGTCATATATTCATCCGCGCCTTGCTTCATCCCCCAAAAACGGTCGCTTGGTTGGTTCTTACTTGTCAGCAGAATAATTTTGGCACCGCTTGTTTCCACTGTTGTTTTCAAATGGCGGCAAACTTGGAAACCGTTTTTCTTCGGCATAACAACATCCAACAGAATCAAGTCAGGGCGGTGCACCATGGCCTGTGCAATTGCCTGCTCACCATCTTCTGCCGTAACAATGTTGTAGCCGCTGCCGGCCAGTGCTGCCTGCATTAGTTTCATTTCGTTCGGGCTATCGTCTACAAGCAAAATTGTTTTTGACATTATGCTAAAACTCCTAAAAGCAAAATACAGGCCTGGAATGGGGTTTCATTACTTGGAAGAATCCCGTCTTGGCTTTACATGTTTCTTCAGCGAAGCAAGCAAAGAGTCTTCCTTGAAAGGTTTGGTCAGATAATCGGTGGCTCCTGCCAGTTTCCCTTTCATCTTGTCGAAGAATCCGTCATTCCCAGAAAGCATCACTACTGGGATCCCTTTCGTATAAGGATTCTGCTTGATTACCTTACATACCTGATAGCCATCCATGCGCGGCATTGTGATATCCAGCAGTATCAGATGTGGCGTATGGTCGTTTAGCAGCGCCAAGGCTTCCATTCCGTCGGCGGCTGTAATTACCCGGTAGCCGTTTCGCTCTAGCGTGAGATTCACAACTTTGCGGACAGTCAAACTATCGTCGACAGCCATCACGAGTGTACGATTCTCAAGGGTGTTCACTGCTAATTTCAGTCCACCATCGGTGGGGCGCAATTCTGCGGCCTTGCGCAGATGAACCAACGCCTCTGCAGAGCGGCTTAAGTTGAGTAACCCTTTAGCCAGGCTAAGGTGTCCGCCAAAACTTTCCTCAGACGCTAATTCACGACGCAATCTCAGCACCGCATCTTCGATGACCGCATCATTTAACCCGCGGTTCATGGAAAACGCGTTTAAGTCTTCTAGCACCTGAATACCGCCGCATTGTCCGCACCGCTCCACAGGAACATCTGATTCTGTGCGGCAGAATGAGCAATACCAGTCTTGCTTTCGAACCACATCCGATAACCGGGCAAGTTTGGGACCCATGTCTTCTCTTTCGGAAGGGGCCTGTGTAACTTGGTTGCTCTCCGCCCAATTTGTACTACGGTTGCTGTTGGATGGAGATGGTTCAGAAACGAAAGAACGATGCGTAAAACCTTGATTCGATACTGGCGGATTTTGCGGCGGCTTAGGGGGGGCCGTTGTATCGCGCCTGGGCCGGTTTAGCCGATGAACTGCCAGGACATTCAGAGCTTGAGTGTTCTTGGGATTGATTTCCAACACTCGTTCTAAGTGCCCCATTGCTTCCTCAGGAGACTCCGCCAAAGCAGCTGACCACATAAGGGCCTGCTCATTGAGTGGCTCCTTATCGTGGATCTCCCGCAGAAGATTGCGAGCCACGGATTTCTGGCCGAGTTTGGCGGCCGCAACCACCTCTCTCAACAAAGCACTTGTTTTCGTCGCCGACTCACTTGCCACTTTTGCGCCTCCCAATAGCACGCTGAACTCTTGATCTATTTATTGTTTTTTCATCTCGAAACGTTTTAGTTAAGTAGCCGCGTGCGCGTTCCGGATGCAGGTGAAGTCCTTGGACCAAAGGCAGGTTTTCCTCACAATGAAGATGGAAAATCCAGATTGAGCTAAGATTGCACTTTGTCAAAGACATTCCCTAATTTTTGAATTCAATGTGTCATCGGCAATCCAAACCAAAGACTTTAGTAATATTCCTGCTCCTAAGGTCTACTCACAGTGTTAGTATTCCGGCTGGATTGTTTAGGACCCCCCTTGTTTATGAGAAGCTCGGAGTACCATGGACTCTATGAAGTTGCGAATAACCCCCTATTTCATCATTCCGTTGTTTAGTGTAGTGCTTGCTCGTGGGCAGGCAGAAAAACCCGTTGACTTGGGACAAAAACTATTTGCAGAAAAGTGCTCCGGCTGCCACGGTGCCGATGCTGAGGGCAAAGAAATGGGTCCCGGTCTGGTTGGAACACGAAGGATGCTCAACCGTTCTTCTGAACAGATCAAAACCATAATCCAAAAAGGATTGATATCGTCCGGCATGCCGTCCTTCGATTTACCAGCCATGGAACGGGACGCTGTGACAGCCTTTGTTTTGTCTTTGAACGCCAGGGGCGGGGAATCTGCAATTGCTGGAGATCCCACGGCGGGTAAGCAGTTTTTCTTTCAGCAAGGACAATGCGCCAGCTGCCATATGGTCCACGGACGCGGCACCGCAGTTGGCCCTGACTTATCGAACGTTGGCCGGGAGTTATCGGTCGGGGAAATACGGCAAGCACTGAGGAATCCGGCTGCCCGTGTAACGCCCGGATACGACTTGGTTTCGGTGCAATTGAAGACCGGAAAAATAGTACGTGGATTTGTTCGCAACCAGACGAATTTTGATATGCAATTGCAAGGGCTGGACGGTGGCTTTATTGCTTTGCAGCAGAACGACATCCAGGCTGTGAGCAAGCAGCCTTCGCTGATGAAGGCCGTCAGCGGAACCGCCAAGCAGGTCCAAGACTTGGTTGCCTATTTGAGTGGTTTAACCTCCGCCGGGATAAATCAGGCTGAGTTGGCCGGACAGATTTCTGCCAATCCTGGGATTGACTTTTCGCGAATTGTGAATCCAAAGCAGGGGGATTGGCTCACATACAATGGAACGTTAAATGGTAATCGTTATAGCAACTTGCGGCAAATAACTAGAAACAACGTAAAGAATCTTGGAGTGAAATGGGTCTACCCGATAGAGCATCTTGGACTTGAGATGACTCCCATTGTTGCCGACGGAGTGATGTACATCACGGGTCCAAATTCGGCGATAGCCTTGGACGCTGTGACAGGCCGACAACTTTGGAAATACTCCCGTCCAAGAACGCCTGGTTTGATCGGCGATGCTTCCCTTGGGACAAATCGCGGGGTTGCCATCCTTGGCGACAAGGTTTACATGACCATGGACAATGCCCATTTGATTGCATTGAACCGGACTACAGGCGTCTTGATTTGGGACGTCTATATGCCGGAAGAACCTCAAAAATATGGCTCCACCGTTGCTCCATTACCCGTCCGCGACATGATCATTGCAGGTGTTTCCGGAGGAGATCGCGGCATTCGAGGTTTCCTTGCAGCCTACAAGGCTTCAACCGGCGAACGGTTATGGAGGCTTTGGACCATTCCACTGAAAGGTGCCCCGGGTTCAGAAACATGGCAAGGGGCTGAGCCGATCTACGGTGGCGGTGCTACCTGGCTAACCGGTGCTTATGATCCTGTCTTGGACACTTTGTACTGGCCGACTGGAAACCCCTTTCCAAATTCAGATGATAAAGATCGCCAAGGCGACAACTTGTTCACCAACTGTATTCTGGCCTTAGATCCTGCTACTGGAAAGTTAAAGTGGCACTTTCAATTTACGCCGCATGACGTTCATGATTGGGATGCTACGGAGCCTCCTGTCCTTGTCGATACGATCTATGCTGGTCAGCCTCGTAAGTTGCTGCTTCACGCCGACCGCAATGGATTTTTCTATGTGCTGGATCGCACGAATGGAAAGCTGTTGTTGTCCAAAGCTTTTGCGAAACGCTTGACCTGGACCACCGGGATAGATGCCAATGGAAGGCCGTTGCCGCCACCTGAAGATCCAACTCCCTTCGATTGCCCTTCAGATGCTGCGAATTGGGATTCCGTCGCTTATAGCCCTGTGACACGCCTGTTTTTCGTTCTGACTAAAGAGCAGTGCCGATCCCGTCGCGGTGGAAACTGGAGGACCAGCGACCAGCAAGTGGAGCCCCCACAAAAGTTCCTCCGGGCAATCCACATTGACACCGGTGACTTGGCTTGGGAGATTCCTTTCACAGGAACAGTGTTTCCCAAAACCTGGCCTGGGGTGTTAGGTACGGCAGGGGGGCTCCTATTCTATGGCGATCCCAACGGGACTTTTGCAGCCGCTGACGAACGCGATGGGAAAACGCTGTGGCATTTTCCAACTAACGTTTATATGAAGGCGTCCCCCATGACTTTTGCTGTAGACGGGAAGCAGTTTGTGGTAACTGTCGCCGGACCGAATGTGCTCTGCTTTGCCTTACCTTAGCCAATTAAAGAATGCCACCCAAGGGACTGCGTCGGGTTGTACTCTTTTGCTGAGGTCCATCCAGCGGATCACCGCCGATGGCCCTGCGCGGTGCCGCTGATTCAAACTGAAGCTCCGCTTCGTTATAAAGCAGTGGACGGTCGATCACCATTTCCACAGTACTTCCCCGGCTCAAAATTGCATCTGGTCCACGCGTCAACATAACGCCAATCATACCGGCGGCGGCTCCAGCAGCGGCTCCAACTAAAGTTCCCTTCATGGGCGATTTTGCGGCAGCACCGGCAATTGCTCCGATGGAGGCACCGGTTGCGGCAGTCCCTCCAATTACAGCGGCGTCGCCGCCCTTGTTGCCCTCACTGCGGATCTTTCCCTCGGCCCGGTCAAGCTCATCGCGAGACCGCCCGTCAATCGCACCCACTCTGGCACGAAAATCTCGTGTTACGCCATTTGGGAGGATCAGCAAATCAAAACGAATGTAGAGCTCTCCGCGGCCTTTCATCCGTCCGGGCCTCTTAACTTGTGTCACAGTGCCCGAAACGTGGCTGCCCACTGGAATCACAATTTTGCCAGCGGAAAGGATTGGGAACGCAGTTTCAAGGTAGATCCGATCCCCTTCTGCAGCATTTTTGGTGGACACACTATTGATGAACGAAAGCGGAATATGCGTCCCGGTTTCGATCACGAACTCGTTCTGTCCGGGGGCTTTCTTCGTAATCTCTTCAGTCTGAGCCAAAAGGCAGCCTAGGGAGAAAGCCCACAATAGTCCAAAAGAAATTTTCATACAGCCCTCCTACAACCACTTCCATTGTAATGCAGTGCTTGAATGTATAAAGCAGTACTAATGCTTGAACGTGGCCCAGGGGCGTGTAGTTTCATTTACCAGGAACAAATAGCCCGGTGGGGGAAAGCTCTTCTCCAATTCGCAATTGAATTTCCAGCGGGCTTTCAAATGAAGCTGGTAGCTTTACGTTGATCTGGTAGAGGCCGGCAAATCCCGGTGCTATGCCAACGTAAAGAATTGCTTCTTTGGGCAATGGCTGCCGGTTCAGCAACACCTGAAATTCACCCTGTTTTTCAATTCCCGCAGCACGCGTCGCCAGAAATCCCGTAATAGCACTTGGAAGCGTCTGGCCCAACCCTGCGGCGTAGAGGATCAAAATTTCCCCTCCGAGTGGTGGTTTTAGCCGAGTGCAAAGCTCTCCATTAGCGTGGGTGGCGATGATGGTGGAAGCGTCACTCTGGAATAGCCCCGGGACCGCATCCACCAGTTCCACTTCCACTTTGGGGCCGGCGTTGGAATCGCAGAAAATTTTCAACACCTTCACCCCAGGCCGAAGGTTGGCTGGGACCAGAAAGTTCACTTGCTCTGGGGAAACGAACAGCAATGGTGCGGCGAAGTTATCTACAAAGACGCTGGTGCAACTGCCAACGTATGTAGACGGAAGGAACCCAGTGGCTACCTCTTTCGGACCGGCAGCGGCAGTCATAGTCGCAAGACCTTTGCCATACACCGTGGCAATGGCATTTGGAGCCAACTTGCCCGGTCGGCCGGTTGCCGCGTGAACGATGCTGTTTTGAGAGTACGCCGGTGTGTTCAACGCCGGAGGTTGCTGTGCCCAAGCGGGCCAAATCAGCAGGAGCACTCCCTTAACGGGAAGTTGTCTCATGAAAAAGCGATGAAAGGTACGCTTTTAGTGTACAACTTAGCGAGTCTTCGTAGCCTTCTTCCGTTCGTTATCCGCAACTCGAGCCTTCACGATCTTCTTCAAAAGCGCAACCGGTGGCGGCTTGTTCATCGGAAAGCGGATGGTGCCCTTAGCCGTCTCGTAACCCTTCAGATCATTCTCGAACTGCACCATAGCGCCTGCGCCAGGGAACAAGCTGCAGTGGTTTGCAAACGCAGCATACCCGATCAAATACCCTTTGTACTTGAATGCCGGCATGCCATAGCTGATGCCCTCGGTGGCTTCTGGAGGAACTACAGATTGAATCGTTGCTCGAATTTTCTTCAGTGTGGTAAGAGCGGGCTCCGGAACAGCCGCCAGATAACCTTCAACAGATGCTACTTTTTTCATAGTTACATTCAGTTATTTCGTTAACCGAGTAGCCTGCCTGGCCACCATGCGCCAGCCATCGCCTTGCTTCACCCAGACGTGCATCACGTTCATATTCACAATATTGGTTGAACTGTGCCACAGGTCCACCTTCCCTTTCACAAGCGCAGTATTGCCATTGATGCGAACCGTAGTGCCGGTGAACTCCAACTTTTCAACGATCGACTTGCCACTGGTGATGGACTTAATAACGTCAGCTTTGGTTTCTTCCTGACCGCCAGAGTGTGTGTAGGTAAGGTCGTCACTCAGCAGCTTTTCCAGAGCCGCGCCGTCACGATGAATCATCGCTTGCTTTAGCGATTCCATAGCGGCTAGCACTTGTTTCGTGGATGCGCCTTCTGAGCCTGCTGCACTTAGGGAAAATGAGCAGATTACTGCCATTAGGAGTGTCTTCATGTTTGCTTCGGGGATCATATCACACAGCGAAAGCCAATATTCGGTGTTCGTTGTTCCGGCCGAACCCAGTTGCGGAAGTAGGTCTTCAGTCCCTTAGAAGCATCGGACCAGGCTCCGCCTCGGATAATTTTGTACAGCCCCGTTGGCGGACCTCTTGGATCCAGGTTTTCATTCTTTGAATAATATTCGCGATCGAACCAATCGTTGCACCACTCCGCTACATTTCCTGCCATATCGAAAATGCCATATGCGTTCGGGGGAAATTTCCCAACCTGCGAAGGGCCGTTGGGTGACGAATAGCGCGCCGCCTTATCGTCCAGTTTATTTCCTAACGGATAGTCCATTCCATCCAATCCACCCCGCGCAGCCTTCTCCCACTCGGCTTCCGTCGGCAGGCGCTTTTTCTGCCATTTGCAGTAAGCGTTGGCGTCTTGCCAGGAGACATTGAAAACAGGAATCGTTGCATGATCCGGAGGCACTTTACCAGAGACCCAATGATAAGGCACCGCCCGCTTTGTGGCCGCAGCGAACTTCGCATATTGTTCATGCGTTACTTCAAAGGCATCCATCAAAAACGCGCTTATCTGAACCTTGCGGACTGGCCGGTCGTCAAGCACTGCCTTGGGACGCATTGAGGTCTTATCGTCGGGAGTTGATTTTGTGCGGCCCATGGTGAATTCACCGGCTGGGATCCGCACCATATCCCCAGGCTCAGCACCAAACATGGCAAAGGTGAGCAAAGCAATCAGAACCACTCTCAAACGAAAAGCTCCGCAATCTCGTCATCAATTGCAAACTCCGTTGCACCCAGTGCGTCAACGTAGCGATAAGCGCGCTTGGATGGAGTGTCTGTAATCTGCTTTCTCCAATCAATTCCCAGCGCAGAATAAATAGATGCGTAAATGTTCTCGGTCTTAATTTGCGCTTTGGGATACTTCCAGCCAGATTCCACAACTTGTTCGCCAGCGGCATCCGTCTTGCCGATAATACGTCCGCCCTTTACACCGCCGCCTGCAAACAACGATAGATAGGCCGCATTGTAATGATGCCGACCCTTTACGCCATTCAGCGCGCCGGGAGTACGCCCGAATTCTGTGATCATCACAACCATCGTTTCATCCAGCAGTGTCTTCGATTTATCGCGAGGCGATCGCTCCGCCCCAAGGTCACGAAGCAGGTTGGCCATTGCGCGATCGAAATCGTTGCAATGGTTGTAGTGATTAGCTGATGACTTGATATCAAAAATATTCTTATGATGATCCCAGCCCGGATGTACTACGTGAAAATAGCGAGCCCCTGCATCTGCCTTTACAAGATTGCGAGCCAGCAGACAACCCAAGCCCACAGAATTGGCACCATAGCGCTTCTTTTCTTCGTCGCTAAAGCCGAATGATTGGGGCCAGCGTGGATCACCCAGAATGCGATAAGCGGAATCCTGAAAGCTGCCGAAACTGGAAAGTTTGAGGTCGCGTGTGGAACGCGAACCAGCCATTGCCCGGTCCAGTTCCTTCAATAAACGGTACCGCTCTTCCAATACTGCCAGCGCATCGGCGGAAAGAGCGCGTCCACCCACATCGTTCAAATTGACGTCCAGTACCGAATGCCGCGGATGCAGGAACCCGGTGGTAATGGCTCCACAACCTGAAGTGTCCAAATTACAACCGACGTAAGTTGGCAGGGAATCACTTTCCCGGCGCTTTGATTCCAACTCATGCGAAACCACTGACCCCACCGCAGGAATTTCTGGAGCTTGTGCCGGATTCAACGGACGTCCCGACTGGTTGTAATACTGTCCGCGGAAATGCACCACCTCGTGACTCTTCATGGAACGCACCACAGTGATCTTGTCCATTTCTTTCGACAATTCCGGGAACAGTCGATGGGAAAGATAAAGGTCGTTACGAACTTGGCGGACGTCGAAATCCTTTTGCGTACCGGCGTTTTCTTTGAAGTCGAAACTATCGGTGTGGCTCAGCGCTCCAGCTAGTTCAATTACAATCGCAAAGCGCGCCGAACCTCGTGGATTGCTGCGCCCCGCCGCCCGCGCTTGAATTGGAAAGAGCCCCTGATCGGCAAAGGCACCCAACAAACCATAGCCGCCCAAACGCAGTACATCGCGCCGGGCCGGGAACATATCGCTCATTCGCTTTTGCATGCCGACTCTCCTAATAATTGAACAAAAACTCGGGACTATTGATCAGTGCCCACTGCAAATTCTGCGCGCCCTTCAACCGATTCTTCGCTAACTCTCTTTTAGCAATCGCTAGTTCCGCCTGTGAAGGATGGCGCGATACAGTGGCTAGGTAGAGCCGCTCCACCAACTCATGGTCATCCGGCACATCCTTCAATAACTGCTCCACACGCGCCCCCTTGGCTGCAACACCTTCTGTAACAAGACGAGACTGCATCAGCATCATGGCTTGCAAGGAAGTGGCGGAGACCTTCTTCGGCATATCGTCCCGGTTGGACATGCCAAATATTTTCAGGAATTGCTTGGTTTCTCCATTGGCGGAATTAGGTTCCGGCATCTGCATCGCCATCGGCACTTTTTCTGAGCCAAGCTTGAAGCTGCCTTGCCGCCCTGTAGCGCTGTTAATAGCATCGTGCAATTCCGGTGCCGTCAGCGAGCGTACAAATTTGCGAGCGTAGTAGTTTGCATACTCTGGTTTCCATTCAGATGGGAAAGACGAGGAAAGTTGGTACGCCGAGGATTTCATGATGGTCCGCACCATGTGGCGCAAACTATGATTATTTTTTTGGAAGTCAGCGGCCATGGCGTCCAACAGATCAGGATTGGACGGCTGTTGAGTAAAACCGGCGGGCAGAGTGCCCTTTGGACGATACCGGTCCAAGTCGAATTCATCAACCGGCTCCACAACTCCGAAGCCCATCAATTCCGCCCAAAGTCGATTGGCAAACGCACGGCGGAATTGAATGTTGGTGGTCATCAAGCGGGCCAATTCGTCGCGGGAATTTTCACCTGCCTTGGCTTGTTCTCCGGTCAGAAGAAAGCGCGGCTGCGGTGGAACAACCGGTTTCGTTCCATGCACACGTGGCACGCGGACAATGCTTTCCTGCTCCAGTTCATAGCCCTTTGCCGTATCGTCCACTGTGTATTCCGTGGTGAGTTGCGATCCACCTTCCCAGTTCATAATTTGGCGGGCATTTCCGAAAAACGCTGCCTGAGCAAAGAAGTCAGCACGCTTCTTGCCGGTCAAGTACAGGTTCACTTTTTCCAAATGATTCTTGCCGTCGTGGCAGGAAATGCAGGCCAAGTTCAGGCCCAGGAAAACTTTCCCGTAGGTCACCGTGAATTCATCAATGGTGTCTACACGATTGATCATGTCTTCGGCGTCCGGAGCTTCAGGGTCGTCCTTCGCCTTAACGAAATCACGAGCGAAATACATCCCCCCAGGTGCGGAATGGCTGATCTTAGTACTCTGGGTCAAAAGATCGCGCACCACTTCGTTGTAGGGCCGGTCCAGTCGCACAAACTCTTTCACCCAATAATGAAACAAATTCAAACCGGAACCCATACGGCCGCCAGCTCGAAACAGATCTTCAAAGTAGTAAGTCCAGCGATCGACAAATGCATCGCCGCTGGTTAGCCGATCAATCAGCTTGTCGCGCTTGCCCGCATCGCGATCCGCTACGAAGGCAAGAAGCTCCTCAGATTGAGGAATTCTTCCCGTGGCATCTAACCAGGCACGGCGGGCAAATTCTTCATCACTTACTATCGGCGCGTGTGGAACCCGATCACGCTCCATCCGTCCAAACACATGTTGATCAATATAGTTCTTTCGGGAAACTGGTCTTTGGGATTTCAATGCGGCGCGTGTTTTGGCGAACTCGGCAGTAACGTCGCTGGCCTGTTTAGACGCCTTGGCTTTCGATTCCAGCATGGGACGGTGGGCTTGTTCTACACGGTCCTGCGGATCGAATTGAGGGTCTTGAGCCCAAGCGATGAAAGGCAATATGAAGATGATAGGAAACTTCATTTCTTAATTTCTCCGGAACATTTGCACACGCTTGCCATCTACTTCGGCTACATATAATGTACCGGATCGATCGACCGACATAATGTGCGGTAGCTTAAGCGTTTCCGGTCCACCCCAATTGCCAAGCGGCGATCCGTCCAATGCAGTATGAAAAATCTTGTGCTGTTCCCCCTCGCTGCTCAACAATTCATTGCCCACAACCAGCACTCCAAATGGATTGCCGAGGCTATTGAAAGATGCGAGGTGTTTGCCATCGGTGTCAAATACCTGAACCCGATTATTTCCCCGATCCCCAACATAAATGCGATCTTTGGAATCGATGGATAGGGAATGCGCAAGGTTAAACTCTCCGTCAGCCTTACCTTTCTTGCCCCAGGCCTTCAGCACTTTGCCGTCAGCGGAGAGCTTCACAATACGACCGTTCCCTGCATCGGCAACGAACATCTCACCCTTTGAGGAAAAAACAATATCGTCAGGAGATTTGAAGCCTTCACTGATTTCCAGAAGGATTTTGCCGTCAGGGGAAAATTTGCGGATCAGATTACTTTTGTTGTCTGTAGTCCAAATATTTCCCTTCTTATCGATGCGCAAACCATGGGCCACTTGGTACAACCCTTCGCCAAAGGCGCGTTTGAACTTGTGATCGGCGCCAAAGACAACCATTGGTTTGGTGCCCCGGTGCAATACATAAATGTCGCCGGAAGGATCTACGGCAACTCCGCTCATTGCCCCCAAACCAACTTCATCAGGAAAGGTCAGAAAACCCAGAGAGGTAAAGACAATGGCAGCAAGCATGCTGAACCATAATATTTTAGTTTTACAAGGAAGGCAAACCAGGCTTTCAGCAGTTCCTACGGTTGCGAACCGTCGACATCCAGAAAAACGAACGCCGGCCGCTTGTCTGGAGCCGCGACGGTGCCTCTCCAGCGGCCAAGTGTAATTCCTTCCGCATGGCGAATAAATAGCGAGTGCGCTGGAAGTTCGCCGAACATCAAAGCCTCAGGATACTTGGCTGGGTGTTCAGGAATTTCGGCGGTTACCAAATTCCCCCCACCTTTCGACCGCACCACAATATTGTCCAGAATAACATTGCGAACCGGAACACCTGGCAGCCCCGTGATAGAACTTGCAACTTCCGCATCCATCGCCGTTACGTTTGTGATTGTGACGTTTTCCAATTTACCCGGCACTGGAGGGTCCATCCCTCGCCCGCGATTCCCCAAGCGCAAAAAAATGGGAGCCCGCACGCCTCGCATGGAAATGTTGGATATAGTGATGCCTTCAATAACGCCGCCGTCGACTGATTCAAGGCTGATTCCCGATATCGGCGCGCGAGCATTCTCCCTGGGAAGCATCACAAGGTTCGACACCGTGACGTTCCGTAGCCCACCGGCGCTTTCCGTCCCAAACTTGAAATGATTGCATGCAGTTCGTGTGATGCAGTTTGTGACCGTGAGATTTTCAGTTGACCGCGGTGCTCCCAAGGCTCTCGATGCTTTTGGGCAAATTGCGTCGTCATGAGAATCAATGTAGCAATTGGCGATGCGGACAAAGCGGCAACTGTCAGGATCAATTCCATCGGAAAACCCATTCAGGATCGTCACCCCGTCAATGTTGACATAGTCACAACCCAGCAGGCTGATGTTGTAGTTTGGGGCGTTTCGAATGGTGATGCCTCGAATGGTAATGTGCTGGCTGTTCTTCAATGCGATCGGTTTTGGACCACCACGTTTTATGCGGTTCCCATCGATAGTGCCTGAACCTTCAATGGTAATGTTCTCCACGTTCTCGCCCGTGAATAATGCATAGCGGAAGTAGCTGGTTTCCGCATCATCCACAGGTTTGAAAGGCAACTGCTCATATGCTGCGAAGTCAGCATTGTCGGGACTGAAGAGTATTCTGGCCCCGGTTTCAATATGGATAGTTATGTTGCTCTTCAGGAAAACCGTACCGGAAATGTAAGTGCCAGTGGGAACGAGCACTGTACCGCCACCCTGTTTCGCCGCTGTATCAATAGCGGTTTGGAAAGCATCAGTATCCTTGCTGCTCCCATCTGCCTTTGCTCCAAGCTTCCGCACATCATGGGTGGCGGCGGTAAGCGTCAACGTGGCCAAGGCAAACTGCAGCAGCCGTTTCATCGCCAGTTGCTAGTTACGACCGCACATTCCAGGAGTTTGGCACATCCCCGCCGGGCATCCGCCACCCATGGGTTCAGCCCGACCGCCGCCATCCGCCTTGGCAGAGAAGGTGGACCATTTCTGTTCCAAATGACTTTCCCCGCAGTCTGGGCATGCCAGTGTGCTTTCATCGCTTGCGCGGCGAATCAGCTTTTCAAATTCTGTTCCGCAGTCTTCACATTTATATTCATAGATGGGCATAAGGTTTACTCGCTAAGTGCTAATACTATCTTATCCATTACCTGGCGGATTTCCGATGTGGGTGCGTTGAAGTTATTCACAAGCACAGAGAATGCAATCCGCCCTTTCGTCGGCGAATCGGCGTATCCGCTTAGCGCGCTGACGTGGGTCAGTGATCCGGTCTTCGCCCGGACCTTCCCTACCGCCCCAGCGCCGCCGAAGCGCGAATCCAATGTTCCGTCTTCACCGCCTATGGGCAAAGTTTGGGCATAGGCTTCTGCGTTCTTTGATTTGTGCATGAACGTTAGCAGTTTCACTGCTGTTTCTGGAGTCAGCAACGTCAACCGCGAAAGGCCCGATCCATCTTCAAAATAAAATCCATTTTTTGCAACGCCTGCTTCGGCCAGAAATTCAGTCATCTCCTCTTGCCCCAATTGGCGCGTGCCTTCCCCTCTCTTCACGAACGCAACTTCGCGCAACAGGATTTCCGCATGCAGATTCTGGCTGACTTTGTTCACAACCTTTGCAACTTCGGAAAGCGGGGGGGATACTCGTTCCGCTAGCACTTGTCCACCACTAACGCGCTGTTCGCCCACCATGCGGTGCTGTGCCCGTGCGCTGCCTGATATGCGTATCCCGCGCTGCTCCAAAACATCTCGCAATGCAGATGCGGCGAACAACGCAGGATCATCCACTCCCAACAATTCCGTGTAAGCCTTTGCTCTCATCCCAAGGCGCCCGGAAACAACCAACTCATTCGCCACTGCCGAGTGCCGGAAGCTAATTTTATTCTCTCGGCCTTCATCGGTGGTAACCAGATTTTGAACACTAAAGTAAGAAATGTTTGGGAAGATAGTCAGCGATGGGGGAGCACCAATTTCACCTGCAGCATCCAGTGATATGCGAAAAGCATTGTCATTCCAGGTCAACGCCGAAACCGGAGTGCCGTATTCATAGATAGGATCGTCTACTGCCCATCCAACTGGAAAGGGCTCCCAGGGGTAGCGCGAATCATCTCCCACAATGTCGCCCTGAATTTCTTTCACTCCTTTGTTGGCCAACTGTGCGGCAAGTTCTTCCAACGCTGCGAACGGCGAATCTCCCGCTGACTTTGCTCGATACGGATAAATGCGTCCAGAAATAGTAGGGTCGCCTCCGCCAATCAGACGGAGGTCTCCGGTGATCCGCCCATCCTTATCGGGCAGCAAGTCTGCAATGATTTTGGTTTGAAATTTGTAGGTTGGCCCCAGCCGTTCCAATGCAAGTGCTGTGGAAAACAGTTTTGTATTTGAAGCAGGAACAAAGAGGCGTGTCTCATTATGTGCCGCAATCGTTTTGCCTGTAGATAGGGAAACGGCTAAAACTCCCCAATGAGCTCCCCGCGAAGCTTCCGAGGAATTCAACAACTTTTGCAGCCTTTCGGCCAACGGCAAAGGCCGCGCAATCGGCGCACGTCGCGTTGGTTGAGGCCTCTTTTTCGCAGGCGCAGCGCCAAACGCCAAACATCCGGAAAGAAGGATACAAAGGAATCGGCCCATTACTGGGATTATACTCGGATCATGCGTTGGGCAATATTACTGTTGTTGTCATCCTGTATTGCAGAAAGCGGCGAACCGTTGGCACCAAGGGCGAAGCCGCAAGATTATCCGGTGCTATCTGATTTTGCCAAAGCTGTTCTGGGCGCAGAGTTTCACGCACACACCGTCCCTTGGGGAGGAACCCCGTTCTTCACTTCAGAATATCTTGTAATTGAAGTTGGGGTGTTTCCTGGCAAGGGCCAACCAGTAACGGTCGGCCCGGGTGATTTCACTCTGCGGTTGAACGGGAAGAAGGTTGCGGTACTGGCGCACGTCCCAAGTATGGTGGTTGCCAGCATCAAGAACACCGGATGGAACCAAGCGAAACAGGTAATTGTAACCGGCGGAGTGGGGGATGCCGAAGTTATTGTTGGAGGGCCGCAACGTCAACCCCGTTTTCCTGGAGACAGAACTGGTACTCCCCAACAGCGCCCCAGGGCTCCCGAGCCTGATAACACGGGCGGCGTAGTTTTGGAGCCACAACCTGAGCCAGGGGAAATCATCCCCGATAAGGCGTTCACGGAAAGCACTTTAGATCATTCCTTTGCCGGATATTTGTACTTTCCATATTCGGGAAAGTTAAAGGATTTGAAGAGTATTCAATTGATTTACAACGGGTCACTTGGAGAAAAGAAGTTGGAGCTCCGGTGAAACTGAAAACATGAAACTCGGAGATCCGGGAAGGGGGAGATCCGGGGGAGATCCGGGACGGTGGTAACAATTAGCTAGCAAATTTCGAGAAACTTCCAACGGTCGTCGATTTCTGAATTGTCACCACCGTCCCGGATCTCAACCGGATCTCAAACCGGATCTCAGCCACCTGACCTCAGCCACGGGATTCGTATTCGCAGCATCCAGTGGGGCCGGCCGTGAACTTCTTGTCAACGATTCCATTTGCTCAGCTTCCCCTCCAGCCATATCAACCCGATTAAGACGAACACCATCAACGATCCAATCAAGGGAAAAATAATCATCACCTGGATAGCGAAGTAATGCGCCAACATCCCTAGCATTGAAGGGGCCATCATCCCTCCCGTTAAAGCTAGCGCGAAAATTCCATTGAGGAACGCAGGATGATAGTACGGGAATCGGCTCCCTAACTGCTCCACAACGATTGGATAGATTGGGGCAAAGCTCGCTCCAACCAGCAGCGTACCAACGAAGGCCCCCTGCAAATTGTTGGTTGAGCCCAGAATAGAACATCCCAATATCGAAGCCAGCACACTTGCCCCAAGCAGCCACGCGTGGTTCACCCTCGGCAGAATTGCTTGTGCGATGGTGCGACCCACCAACAACGAGAACCAATAGAAGGCTAACATTTTAAGAGCAGTTTCTGGACTGATGCCCAAGCGTTGAATAAGAAAAATCGGCAACCATCCAGCAATAGACCACTCGTTTCCGAATTGAAAGAACAGCAGCAATGCGAATAAAATGGCTACCGGCTTCCGAAAGTCTTTGAATGTCTCTTCAACTGGAAGGCTGAGAATTGGCTCAACTGGGTTGAAATTGGTTCGGGCGTACAACACTCCCATCAACACTGGGATCAACGCCATGAACAGCAATACACTCGTGAAGGAATATGCGTAGAAGGCTCCACCAGCCAACAGCGCTGTAAGCATCGCTCCTAACGTGAACAGCATGCCCGCTATGTTTGTGGTGGCTGCCGCGTCGTGACGCCATATTGAGATAATGGCCTGAAAAACGGCAGTATTGGTGAGCCCAGCAGCCATCCCCGCGCCAAATAAACCTAATGCCCTAAAAGCAGGCTCCATCATTGGTGCCGATGCAAAGGCCAGTGCCGCCAGAGAGATGGTACCCAGGATGGATGCTGTTGTGAGGATAAAGCCAGTCCCATACTTCGGTAGTGCCCATTGTGCAGCTTGTACCGCTAGAACGAACCCCAGGTTCAAGATGAAAAAATAAAATGCAACCCACAGAAAACTGGACTGCAAATGGTGTCCCCACGCAGGCAGCAGAGATCCGGGTAATGAAACTAACAGGCCCGAAAGAAAGAAGCCCAGCAATGCACGGCGGGCTGTTTCCGAATCGAGAGTGCCCGTATGCTCCGGCAGCAGATATGGCATGAAAAGTTCATTGTACCGCCAGTAGCGGTACTTGCCTAACAATCAATTCCCCATTAGAACCAACCACCACAACATATTGTGGTGAGTCACTAAAAATTTTCCTTGACGGAAACGAAAGATGGACTTAGGATTAAATCATCACTGAAAAAGGAGGTGGTCCAGTCAAATGATATCTGATTGTAGTTGGACGCGTCGCGAGGTGACCGACTGTTGAGTCGGAGTTACTAACGTTCAGGCTTCGTCAGTGCCGAAGCCGCTGTTCCTGTAGACCGGTCCCCTCGGGACGCGACAGTAATTGATCAAACGTTGTAAAAACAGAAAGTAGTTGAGCCTAACTCTTAGGCTACCAAGGACAACCGCCCAAGTAATTTTGGGCGGTTGTTTCTTTTAAATCAAAATTTTTACAACTCCTTTGCGACTCCTCGTTCTCCGCGACATTAAGCTATTAAAGGAAAAGTCATCTTTAGAAGGATGACTTGGTAACGGAAACCTTTCCAATGCCGCCTTACAATGGACATATATACATGACCGACATTAACGGAAGTGAGCAAGATACCCCTCGCCGGTCTTTTTTCACGGCAGCAATATTTGGATTGGGTGGTCTGATCAGTGCAGCCCTCGGTGGCGTTGCCGGAGGATATCTTTTGATTCCCCCGCGCACAAAGAAGAAGGAAACCTGGGTTGCAGTAGGTGACATCACCCGTTTGCCAGAAAATAAGCCCGCAGAATTGGTGTTCCAAAAGCTCCGTGTTGACGGATGGAAAGTGACCCGTGAAAAGGCCACTGCCTGGGTTTTGAAAAAGTCAGAAACCGAAGTTGTCGCCTATGCCCCACAGTGCACCCACTTGGGTTGCGCCTACCACTGGGAAGATGACTCGAATACTTTCGTGTGCCCTTGCCACACCTCAGCATTTTCGCCCGATGGCAAAGTGCTCACTGGCCCCGCACCACGAGCTTTAGATCGCTACGCGGTAAAACTAGACAATGGCAAAATCCTTCTCGGAGATATCAGCCAGTCGGAGCAGGCATGATCCAGACCATTCTCGATTGGCTGGAAGAGCGCACCGGTCTCGTAAGCGGTCTTCATCACGCGCTCTATGAAGACATCCCCGCATCCGCCGGTTGGCATCAGGTTCTTGGTGCCGTAGCTCTTTTCTCATTCATGACCCAGTTCTTCACCGGTGTTATGCTGGCGCTGAACTACGCTCCTACCGCCACTGAAGCCCACACCAGTTTGAAGTACATCCTTACGGAGCTAACCGGCGGCCAGTTGATGCGCGGTCTCCACCATTGGGGTGCCAGCATGATGATCATCATCGTGGTGATGCACATGGTCCAGGTCTTCATCTGGGGTGCCTACAAGAAACCTCGCGAAGCTACTTGGATGGTGGGTGTAGTGTTGCTGCTTGTCACCACGGTATTCGGATTAACAGGATACCTGCTCCCCTGGGATAACCGAGCCTACTGGGGCACCGTGGTCACAACGCAAATTGCCGGCCAAGCGCCTGTGTTAGGACCTTACATCCAGCAGCTAATGGGTGCTTCCAATGGAGTTGGGGCCGTTACATTCACACGCTTCTACAGCGTCCACGTAATGATTCTGCCTCTGCTCACAGTGTTGTTGATTGTCCTCCACGTCTACTTAGTTCGCCGCCATGGCGTAACCCCTGCCGCTGATGACAACAAGCCTAAGAAGAAGTTCTTCCCGCAGCAGGTTTTCAAGGATACCGTCGCCGTCTTCATTGCTTTTTCAATCCTCTTCGCCCTGGCAATCTTCGCCAAGGTGCCACTTGGACGGCTTGCCGATCCCACTGACACAGCATACATTCCCCGGCCCGAATGGTATTTCCTGTTCCTGTTTCAAACGCTCAAATACTTTGAAGGACCCCTTGAACTCGTCGGCAGCTTGATTCTACCCAACCTCGCAATTGTTGTGCTCTTCCTGGTTCCCTTCATCGATCGCGGCCCAGCAATCCGAGTGGCCAAGCGCACCTATGCAATGGCCGTTGTGTTCTTAGTTGCCCTCGGATGGTCAGCCCTGACACTAGCGGCGCTGCGCACCTCACCCAATAATGCAGGCGATGAAATCAGCTTGGATGCTCCTGAACCATGGCAGGAATTGGGGCCCGATCAATTGGCTGGAATCGGGATGTTTCGCAAGGAAGGCTGCGCCGAATGTCATGCGGCAGGAAAGAAACCCTTCAAGACACAAAAAGAAATTGATTGGGTTATTGATCACGTCAAAGAAAAGCACAAAGGACCTTCGTCAGAAGGCCAACTGAGAATTCTTTCCGCCTTCTCCCGCAAAGTAAGCGACGAAGCAATTCGCGAAATGACCACAGCCGCGCAGTTGCCCGTGGAAGGCGCGATTCTCTATCAGGCCAATCAATGCGGTGCTTGTCATGAAGTAAATGGCGTCGGCATGAAAACCGGACCCAAGCTGAATGGTGTAATCGTCAGGCGCACCAGAGAATGGTTGACAGGCCATTTCCTCGACCCTCAAAAGTATTCGCAAGGGTCCCCCATGCCGATCTACAAATTCAATCCCCGTGAGATGGAACGGATGTTGGCTTACTTAACTTCGCTACCAGAGTAAACTCCAATCCTCTGGCCGCCTGGCGAGCGAAACAACCTCAGGTAACCGATCTCGATCCTATTAAATCGCTGTGGTCGGCTATTTCTAATGCGTAGCCGCGATCATTGTGGCGGCTGGTTTCCACCTAGTCCACTCTTCGCTCCATGCAGGCGATAGCCGATGCTTCTTATACCTTGGGCAATTTCGGCAGGCAAGTAGGGCAAATGGAAATTCGCGTTGGGGACCGCTTCGTAAAGAAAATTTCCATCCCAAATCACCCCAAGACCACCGACCAATTCTGATCGATGTTTCTTCATTTCTTACACCAGCCAGAAAGAAATCGAACTACTATCATCGGCCGGAGCCAAGAGTTCTTTCGGGCGTTTTTCGTCCGCACGCTGGGTGCCTTGGTCTCAAACAAATCCTCGAATCACTCCCGAACTTCGCATTGCCGTAAAGTTCAATCAGTTGACCGCCGCAGTAGGAGCACCCATTCAGTGCTTGTTCCAAACTGAACGTTTTGGCTTCCGTGGCTATGGCATGATGCTGGCTGAAATCGGTCTTCCCCCATGGCCCACAGCAGGCGGCGTCTCTTTCGATTTCACCTTTCGGACAAGAATGGAGATGACTGCCAAGTCCGCTGCTTCGGTCTTGTACGATTACTACAATCCAGAAGCCCGCGCTGAGGCTGCCCCAATCTTGGTTCAAAGCATTTTCAAATAGGTTTTCATCTCGTGGTTTCCCACAATCGATCCGTTGTGCGCTGTGAACGCAACGGATTCACCGACATGACAAAAATCAAGTTTGTTCGGCAATGCCACTAACATTGCAAATAAGGGCCCGCCCACCGCTCCACCAGCCACGTTCACAGTAGCCAATGGAAGTGTAGTAACAATATCTTCCGAATTTGCCATCCGCCACTTCGCACCAGCAGCAGCATTTAGTTTTGCGCTAAAAGCCGGGTTACCAACCCGCGGACTGGCAAAGCTGTAGAGGGTAGGCGCTTTCCCATTCACCACCAAATCAGCGGTGGCGAGGGTTGCCAGCGCTCCCCCCAAGCTGTGACCGCTGACATATATTTTGGGGGTCCCCGCCGCTCTGGATACTCCCGTTAAAACCGACGCAGAACATTGTTTATAAATTTGGAAAAACCCTCGCTCCACTTCTCCTGCCAATGGATGTGGATCTTGAGGAAACGTCAGGTTCGCCAGCCAGTTATCTAAGGTCTGCGTGCCTCGAAACGTCACAAACACATCACCGCTAGTCAGGTTTTGCGCAACAAACCCGAACTTTTCCACTGGCGCAAGCAGTGTCGATTTAGCGAAAAAATCTGCAAGATTCTGGTAACCGGCAGGAATTGCCCAAGCTGCTCCTTGCGTGAATTGCTTGTAAGCTTCTTCTACTAACATGCCAGCTTCTTTAGCAATGGCGCGGTCGAACCCGGTTGGGAAAGTCATCGCGAATATCACCTCAATCTAAGAGTGATCCCGAGAAGATATCCGTTTCAGTTCCAACTAAAGAAATCTAGCTAGTGCTCATCTGCTGAGGTATCGCCATCCGTAAATCATTGCGCGGCATAATCAACCAAGCAAAGAAGTAGAAGAAAAATGGCAGGCAAGTAGCAATGGTCACCACCACGTACAGCAGCCTGAACAATGTAACGTCCATGTTGAAATAGTGCGCTAGTCCGGCGCATACTCCGCCCAGTTTCTTTTGGAACATATCCCGCTCCAAGGGCCTCGGCGGTACTTGATAACTGGCCGAAGTGGCCATCACCGGTTTGCCACATTGGGCGCAGAAACGGTCCTGATCCAGCATGCGATTACCGCAGGTTGTGCAGTACATTTGAAACCTCCTTAAACTTACTCTTGTAAATTGTCATACGGAGCAACCTTCGTGAAGGTTCACAAATTTTGCGGAAAGTTCGCCGATTGTGGAATCAAACATCCGATAGATGGGATGAATACGTTAGGATAAGCAAAGAGAGGAGCCACTAAAATCGCATGTTGATCCGCAAGCCACAAGGATGGGAAATTCCCGAGCGCGAAGCTACCCCGGAAGGTATCTACCTGAATCGCCGTGAGATCTTGAAAACTGCTGGATTGCTGGCCGTTTCCCCAATTTCCGCTTTAGCCGCACCCTCTAATCTCTACCCGGCCAAAGCCAACACCAAGTATCACCTGGACGTTCCTGTAACCGAGGAATGGGCCGCCACCGGTTACAACAATTACTACGAATTCCACCCCACAGATAAGCAAGCCGTCAAGGACCGCGTGGGCAAGTTCGTCACTGAACCGTGGACCATCACCGTCAGCGGTCTGGTGAATAAACCCGGCAAGTGGGACCTCGATAAAATTCTGACCACCTTCCCCCTGGAGGAGCGAATTTACCGTTTCCGATGCGTGGAGCGTTGGGCCATGGCTGTCCCGTGGACCGGCTTCACCCTATCCAGTCTCATCCAGGCCGTGGAACCTAAGGCCGATGCCAAGTTCATCCGTTTTGAAACGGCCAATCTGCCAGACCAGATGCCGGGCATGCGCGAAGCTCCATACCCTTGGCCCTACTTCGAGGGGTTACGTATGGACGAAGCCATGCACCCGCTGACAATGCTGGTCACCGGAATGTACGGCAAGAAAATCGCGAAACAAAACGGAGCACCCATTCGTGTGGTTGTGCCGTGGAAGTACGGCTACAAAAGCATCAAGTCCATCGTGAAAATTGAATTCGTCGCCAAGCAGCCCGGAACTTTCTGGAACAAGCTTCAGTCAGCCGAATACGGTTTCTATTCCAATATTGACCCAAAAAAGCCCCACCCACGCTGGTCGCAGGCAGTTGAGCAAGTCATCCCCAATATGGAACGCCGAGCCACACTTAAATTCAACGGCTACGAACAATGGGTTGGCGGATTGTACAACGGCAAAGAAGACTAAAGGCCCCTAGGCCTGCCACTTATAAAAATAGAACAGCAACGGAATTTTTCCCGTGTTCGTGATACCGTGCAGCTTGTTACCCGCGCAGTACATCATCGTTCCTGGTCCAACCTTGGTGGTCTTTCCATCCACCAGTAAATCGCCAGAGCCTTCGGTGATCACCATGAATTCTTCTTCCGGATGCTGATGCGGAGGATGTGGACTCATTCCCGGCTTCAACTTCAAACTCCCCGCCGTCATGGAAGTAACCTGATCGGTGGACCCTTCAAAGTAGATCCGCAAATCACCAAACGGCTCTTTCGTCAGCTTGGCCTTAGCCTCATCCAGAGTAATGCTCTTCAGGCCAGGAGCCTTGGCCGCCATCATTGCAACTGGAGCCATCAGCATTGGCATTTTCAATAGATCACGTCGTTTGGGCATAGAAAGGGATTTTGGTGCGAATGGGGAGGGTCGAACTCCCAAGAGTCTCCTCGCCAGATCCTAAGTCTGGTGCGTCTGCCAATTCCGCCACATTCGCACGTTCGATTGGCTACCCCTATAGTTTATCACTTCAATTCGGGTGTGATTTAGGTTATCTTGCAAGTCATGTCTTCCTCTCAATTGACGATCGTCTGGCTCACATGCTTTCTGTCCTCCCTCATTGGCCAAACCCCCTCCACCACACCCACAGATGCCACCCGCATACGCGCCCTAGCCAAGGCCGCACCCCGCCTGCCTCTTGAACTATCTGAACTCAAGCTCCAGCCTCCGCGCGAAATTGGCTTCGTTTCGTCAGTCGCCTCAGACCGGCGTGGAAACTTCTATCTTCTTCAGCGCGATTTGAAGTCCGATCCCATCATCGTCATCGACAAAACAGGCAAGGTATTGCGCAGTTGGGGCAAAGGTCTATTTACAATTCCCCACAGCATCCGCCTCGACCCATCAGGCAACGTTTGGACCACCGACGCCAACACTTCCATGGTTTTACAAGTTCTCCCCGGATGGACGGAAATTGCTAGAAATCAACGTCGGCGGCCAACCCTCCTCGGTCACCAGCGAATTTCGCGGAACCACCGACACTGCCTTTGCCTCCAACGGCCACGTCTACATTTCCGATGGATACGGCAACGCCCGAATCCTGGAATATGACAAGCATGGCAAGAAGATTCGCGAGTGGGGAAAAGCAGGCAATAGGCCAGGTGAATTTCGACTCCCCCATGGTATTGCCGTCCATCCGAATGGGAATGTCTATGTGGCCGATCGCGAGAACGACCGAGTGCAGTGGTTCAGCCCACATGGTAAGTACCTTGGATCATGGAACTTCGCTGGCCGAGTTTTCACGCTCGCCTTCAGTCCCAAAGGAGAACTATTCGTTTCCGCTCAACCTAGGGATGTCCCCCTTGGCGCAGAAGGCTGGTTGTTCAAAGTGAACCAGCGCGACGGGTCTATTCTGGGCAGAGTGGACGGGGCAGGGCATTCCTTAACAATCGCTCCCGACGGCTCAATCGTCATCGGCAAGCGTCCAGATCACATCCTGTTACTTAAAGATCCGGTTTAACCCAAAAACGGCAGTTAGATGCCTCGACAATCTGGGTATCGCGAGCCAAACGGGGACACTCGTGCCTGGCACGAGCCACAACAATCTACATAAAATCAAACAGTTGCCCTGAGCGAGCTGCCTGACTCGGGTGTCCCCGTTTGGTGGCCTTTTTCAAGCACTTCAGTCTCACCCTTCGGGTGATTCTATTTCACTATTCTTGTAACCGCAAGTCCATGTTTT
>JAYUSZ010000194.1:0-11335 GCA_043755435.1 Bryobacterales bacterium
CGAGGAATCCCGGAGACCAATTGATTTTTCCCCCAAGGAGTGGATCTGTGGATTGCGACGCCATGGGAGTATTCCGGAATGCGTCCAGGCACTGCGGCAAGGGGTCGCATTTCACCGCTTTGCCATTTACCACCAGGGGAAAATCTGACGCACCGGTTAGTTCGAAGGACAGTGGATAAAGTACGTAGTACCTCGCGTAAACGCTTGGATCCCACATGGTGAACAGGCCCAACGAAAGGATGAACGGGGCTAGCGTAAGCAAGACTACAAATTGCCCAAAGCCGAAGTAACGCTTCTCGTATTCAGGATCGTTGAACTTGAAAAAATTCATTGGCACTTACTTGAAACTGGTAGCTAGATCGGCCTGGATCCCTTTCCACCTGGCCAAGATTTCACCAACAGACTTCACATCGCCTTCGCTCTGCACGCCCTTTAAACCAAACTGAGAAGTTAGGTCATCCCACAGGAAAGCGTAGATGGAACCCCACTCCAGCTTCAGTTCCATCTGCTTTGATTTGTCCGTCTCACTCCCGAAGTGCTCTTTCTTCTTCGTTTCAATTTGAGATTTCCGGCCGTCCCAACCCGTGCGCCAAGCGGTACTGAATTTGGACACATAGCCAATCACCCGCGGCAGAACATCCTTATGCAAGCGCACTGCATGCAAGGAACTCAGTTGTGTGATTTCCATTTTGGTGGGCATGGCCGGCTCCATTACAGTAGCGGGTGGCATGCCGCGCGAGGCTGGCGGACTGGCATCCCAATATTCGTAAATGCTCAAATAGGCTTCGTACTCGCTCTTCAGTTTTTCGTAATTGGCCATTTGATTGTTGTATTCCCACATCAATCCGGTGTTGTGATAGGCAATCAACAGGCTGGCGGCCAGTGTATAGAACCCCACGGTGTCGTTATTGCTGGCATGGTCTTCAACCCATTTGATTGCGTCCATCAATTTATCGTCTTTGTCCACATTGCCGAAGAAATCCGTGGTGGAGGCGTTGAATGTTTTTACGTGATAATCCCAGGCAGTATCTGTGAAGTTGCTGGCCTTCATCTGCAGGCCTTCCCAAATGGCGCTGTAGTCATCGGAAAATCCCGCTACGTTAGCTGCATGTGTTCGGAATTCGCCATCTTCCATAGCCTTCTTCAAATCGACGACAGCGGTGTCAATATCGTTTTTTGAGATGGGAAGTGCGTAGGCAACCAATTCAGGCGGAAAAAGGATATTGAAGGCAAACTGCCCACCTGCAATTGAGCCACCAACCAAAGCTCCGGCTTGGGGAATGGCGAAAGAGGCGCAAATAGCGGTGGAGAGCGCCATGTCGATAGTGGAATGTAGTTTTTGATCCATATTATTTTCCTCTTTGCACAGACACAGTCAGGATAAAGTCATCCTCACTGGCTGGAGTTTTCACGCTGGAATCGAAATCGCGCGCCGCAAAATAACAATGAATTTCGTACTCGGCATTTGAGTCGGAATGGCTCTTCGCAGCCGTCTTGCCTGCGGTCTCGTCGTAAAACTTATTCAAGCTTGGGTACTTGCTGAGGTCGGCTGTGACGGCACAGGCAAGCTCGCCCTTCTGGGGAACGTTCCATGCGATGCCCATCAATTTCCCCTTGCTATGCGGATCGGCTGAGGCTAAGGCGATGGCTCCAGCGGTTCCAAATACTCCCAGATTCAGGAAACCAAGATCTTTCTCAAATCGATAAAATCCAAGACCATAGGTTAGCGTTTCAGGGTCGTCGGGATCCAGTTGCGCCTTTCCCGGAATCTGGTTTTCAGACGTTGGCGGTTTCTTTCCCTGGGGGTCGCAGACTGCCGGATGTCCGGTTTGGATTCCATGATCAAGATAGGGATTTGCGATGGAGTCAGTGGACGGGGGTAGGGTTAGGGCACCTTCCAATTGGTTGACGATCATGATGGTGCAGACTTTGTTTTTTGATGGGCTGCCTACAAACCAGAAAGCTGCCGCACCAGCAACAACTCCAACAGGCCCGCCAAGTAGAGGAGATAACCCACTGATTGCGCCAAGGGCTGTTCCGCCCAGGAAACCTTTCTTCGCCAACACCTCATCCGTTTCCTGCGTAGGATGCTTCTGCATGTAATGGTTCATGTAGATGGCCGGGCTTACTTGTCTGCCATCAAGGGGTGCGGTGCCGGTGGTTGCAGCGAGAGCCAGATCATTGATCGGCTCCATTGGGAAACGGGAAATGGGCAATGCTTTATTTTCAGACATTCTTTTTCAATTCCTTGTTTTTATCAAAAGCCTAGGTGATTGGTTGGGCCGGACTTTCTTCGCAACTTGCAAGAAAGTCCGGCAGAAATTAGCAGCTAAATTTTGTTGTCTATATGCTGCTGCAGCAGATCAATCATCAGATCCAACCGGTAGTAACGGTCCCAGAAAAGCGGGTGGAACGGTCCGGTATTCCCTGGCATGCCAACGGGGACTTTGATGCAGGCGTTGAACAGCGCCAGGGCCGTGTAGTTACCATTTATGTAAATGGACTTGGCAACCTCATAGTCGGTTGAACCGATCGGTCTCGGCACTTTGTCGACCACCGTATCCAGTACGTTTTTCTGTAATTGCAGTTGCCCCGCCACTTCCTGGTTCGATAGTGGGGGCATATGGTTGATCACCAATCGCTTGAAAAGACCCCAGAATTTGTCGTCGTCCGATATCAAAATGGCCGATGGATCCAAGCTCATGTTGTAAAGGAAGACCACACTTTTTGCATCAGCGCGATTGCCCTGATTGTCGGCAAGCGTGTAGTAAATTGGAGTCGGGTTACCCGTATAACCTTTTTCTGGCGCGAACCAAATGCTTCCGTCCGTTTCAGAAACCAGCCATGTCCCCTGACCAGTTGCGATGAGTGCTTTTCCACGCAACTCCATGGAACCCGCTGGCGGTGTAGACTCCGGGTCCATCATCATGAACCCAAGGATGACAACGCTCTTGGGATCGATGCTTGTCGGATTGACGGTATCGACGTTCGGATCATTTGTATGAGCCGGCGAAGAGGCTAACGCCACAACATTTGCGTCGGCTGCAATCCCTTGCTCAACAAACCTTGTATCCTTCATCACGGCCGCAGCAATCGGCTTGTTGAAGACGATTTTCATTTTGGCCACATTGGAAAACGAGCCGGGACCAAACTCGATTTTGTAGTCCACGGAAACGCTAGCACCGGTGAACTTCATGTTGGCGGTGAACTTAAGGTCCCCACCGGAAATGGACCAAGTGCCTTCGTTTGGAACCATTTTCATGGCCGAGTTGTCAGTAAAGACAACCTTGCCGGTAACGCCCGTTGCCTGGTTTACGTGAATGGTAACGGGTTTGTTGTAGTTCCCATAAAAGCTCAAGGTTGGGGGCGGCTGCATCACCATGGTTGTAGGCGGTTGGAAACTAAGCGAAATTATTGCTTGGGAAGTTGCTGTTCCAGTTGTCAGATTGTAAGAAATGGAGATGGGTGAGTAATCAAAACCGGTAGCCGGCGTGAAGGTCACGGTAAGGCCGCTGACGGACCACTGGCCCTTCCCAGGAACGGCGAGGGTTCCAAGAAGAACCACGCTCTGGGTTTTCGTGTTTGCCGGATCTTTCGGAATTGGGATAGTTACTACTCCGCGCACCTGGTCAGTCAAAGGCACATTCTGGGCCGTCAGAGTTTCGCCAGTTACTCCCACGAAAGAAAGGCTAATCGCCGCAGGCGCTGAATCAGTTTCTGCGGTGTGTAATTTGTAATTAACGGAAATGGGCGAATAATCAAAAGTCGCCGCTGGCGTGAAGGTGACAGTGAAGCCGTTAACGGACCACACGGCAACATCATATGGTTCAACCAGTTTGACAGTCTGCTCATCCGGGTTCGTTGCATCTTTCGCTATGGGGATATCCTGCTTCCCGCGAGTCAGGTTCTGGAGTGACACTGGCTGCGCCGTAAGTGCTTTCGCGGTGAACTTCAAGGAAATGGTTGCTTCTTCCGATTGGGCGCCAAACTCATTCGCTGTTTCTGGCACAACCAATGTGAACTTAACAGAGACGGGCGAATAGTTGAAGGCGGCGTCAGGCTTGAAAGTAACCGTCAAGCCGTCAGTGGTCCAAGTGCCGACTCCCAAGGTAAATACGCTCTTGGGATCAGGCCCGCTAAGTTGAACTTTCGCATCCGGGTTAGCCGTCTCAAACAATTCGGCAATAGTTACAGTGACCGGATCAAGGACACGACCCGTGTTTTTGTCTAGGCCTTTTGCCTTGGGAGCCGCTCTCTTACCTCTTGTGAAGTACCAACTTAAGGCACCAATACTGCCGCCGAGGAAAATGAACAGTCCAAATATTAAAGCGCCGAACTTTTTCGGATTTCTCTTAATTGCCTCTTTTACGCGATTCTTCTTACCATCAACTTCAACCTTAAGCTGCTCAACTTTACCAGAGCGATTTTCCCCGGCTTTAGTCTCGAAATTTTGTGTGTCTTTGTGAAGGTCTTCGGGACGGAATTCTTCGAGCGCCCGGCGGCTAGCTTCTTTCCGAATGTCCGCAAGTTCTAAGTTTATTTGCTCTCTTGATTTGCCAATCTCTTCGAACTTATCCATTAACTCTTGATGGATCTCGTTAAGCCGGGCTTCGAATCCAGTGACGGCACCAGCCTTCGGATTTTGTGGGCGAACGTCTTGGAGATCGAATTCTGCTACTGCCCGGCGAGTAGCTTCGAAACTAATGTCCTCAATAGCTTGCTCATAATCTGAATCGTCGTCATGATTTTCCCTTTCATACTGATCCATCAATTGTTTATGGATCTCGTGAAGCCGGGCATCGAATCTAGCCTCCAATGGAAGCTTTGCATACTCCTCATTCAATCTGGTAACGGGTTGGTCACCGAAACGTTCAGCTACTTGGTCGAAAGCCTGTTGCCTAAGTTCTTTATGATTAACATCTCCATCATCATCATGATTGTTCCGATTCGCCTCTTTAAGCAGTTCGTGAAAGCGCGCGTCAACCTGGGCTTCGAATTTAGGGTCTAGTTCAATCTTGTTATAGTCAATTTGCCGAGCCTGCCCTGCTTTGGCCAATGGGCCGCGGGTATATTGGTCTCGAGCCGCCTCAAGTGGTGATGTTGTGGAGTCGTAATGATTGGGAGCTTTCTCGAAGGCGGGAGCTTTGGTATAGATGCCCCCCTGATTGGGAGTTTGCCCAGTACTGGAAGCGGCGCGTTGAGGAGAAGATTCACGGCCCCCGCTTTGCCCAGTGCTGGATACCGCGCGCCCAACGTTGTTTGCGGCGGCAAAGTTCGTGCTGTTCGTCGCGTGTGAGCTCGCAGCTTGATCTGGGTCCACATGTTCGCCCTGTGCGAACGTACTTCGGGCGGCTCGTTGACCTTGGCCTCTTCCTTCGGCTCGTTCAGCGGCGTCTGCATCGACTCGCTCTCTTCCTCTGGCCTCTTTTCCTCCACCAGTTCTGGGTGGGGGTTTTGGTGGCATTGTATTACCTCGCTATTTTGGGGTTAGGTTACTGAGGAGAGCGTATCACAGACAGCTAGCACCACGTTTGGCGATTCTCCTGGTGAGCGTTTCCAAACAGTGCCAGCGATTTGTTCAATTTATAGAGTTTTTCGGGGGGTGATTTCATTTCGTAGAAAGTCTGCCGTACTTGGTTTCTTTGGTGGCTTCTTTCTGGACGGCGCTGGGCAGGTTGCTGATTTTTTCCGTCCTTGTATTAGGGCCCAATCCTCGATACGATCATAACTCCCTATGATGAAACCAGCCTCACTTCTATTGCTATTGGCACAAGCACAATCCTTCGCAGCAGAACAATGGCCGCAATTCCGGGGCATGAATTCGACGGGTGTGGCGGCGCAGGGGAATCGTCCACCTACTGATTTCGGACCAGGCAAGAATGTTGCCTGGAGAACTGCGATGCCGGCGGGAAAATCATCACCCATCATTATTGGGAACCGCATTTTCCTTACGGGGCACGACGGGGATAAGCTGCTGACTTTGGCGCTGAACCGGCAGACAGGAGCAATTCTGTGGCGTCAGGAAATTACCCGGACGCGCACTGAAAAGCGGAACAAATTGAATGATGCCGCTGCGCCGACTCCGGTGACGGATGGCAAGAACGTCTATGTGTTTTTCGCCGATTACGGGTTGGCTGCTTACTCTGTGGAAGGCAAGCCGCGGTGGACCATGCCCTTGCCTGCAATGCCCAGCATGCAAGGTGTTTCGGCTTCTCCTTTACTGGCCGGTGGGAAGCTTTTGCTGGTGGTGGATCAAGCGCAGGGCTCGTATCAATTAGCGGTGAATACAGCCAATGGGGAGACGGTTTGGCGAAAGGAACGGGCGGCGGCGGCTGGTGGAGCGTATGCATCGCCAGTGCTGCTGGATGGGAAAGTGTTCGTCACTTTTTCGCCATATGAACTGGCGGGCTATTCCGTAGATACGGGGGAAAAGCAGTGGTGGGTATCGGGCTTGCCGCCGCAACCCAAGGCCACTCCGTTGATTTTGGATGGGGTGATTTATTGTTTTTCGCGCAGCTTTTATGGGGACAGTTTGCCGCCGATTGCTTCGTTTGCAGCGACGCTGGAAGCAAACGATGCGGACAAGGATGGACTAATCAGTAAGGAGGAGGCACCGGCGGGTCCGGCGAAAACTTACTTTGGGGTGGTGGATCGTAATAAAGACGGCAAGGTGGATGCGGGGGAATGGGAGGAGATGATTGCCGCGGCTTCGCCCAAGAGCATGCTTCTGGCGGTTAAGCCGCAGGGGCTTGGGGACCTGACTAAATCGGCGGTGCTGTGGCAGGTGTTCAGGACAATTCCGGATGTCCCGATGGCGCTGGTCTATGAGAAGACGCTTTATACGATTCAGAATGGCGGGATCCTTTCAGCCATTGATCCGGCGACTGGAACGGTGCTAAAGCAGGGTCGGCTGACAGGGGCGTTGGGCGATTACTATTCTTCGCCGGTTGCTGCGGATGGGAAGATTTTCCTGGCCAATCAAGAGGGGAAAATTTCGGTAGTTACGGCAGGTAAGGATTGGGAAGTGCTGCGGGTGAACGATTTGGAGGAGGAGTGCTATGCCACTCCGGCGATTGTGGACGGCGATTTGTATGTGCGCACGGGGCGGAATTTGTACCGGTTTCGGCGGTAGCGCCTAAATCAAAATATCGTGAATCACGTTGCCGGCAACATCGGTTAGCCGGAAGTCGCGGCCGGCATAGCGATAGGTAAGCTTCGTGTGGTCAAAGCCTAAACAGTGGAGCATGGTTGCGTGCAGATCATGCACGTGAGTGGGCTTTTCTACAGCCTTGAAACCGAAATCGTCAGTGGCACCATAAACAGTGCCTCCCTTGATACCGCCGCCAGCGAGCAGGACCGTGTAACCGGGAGTATTGTGATCGCGGCCGCGGCCCAATTTTTCCAAGCCCGAATTTTGAATCATCGGTGTGCGGCCAAATTCAGAACCGATTAGAATAATCGTCTCATCGAACAACCCGCGCGCTTTCAGATCGTCGACCAGTGCCGCAATCGGTCCGTCGGTTTTATCGGCAAGTTTGGAATGAATTCGAATATCGTCGTGGCTGTCCCAAGGTTGAAAATTGCCGTAATATACCTGCACCATTCGAACGCCTTTTTCAACCATACGCAAAGCCATTAAACAGCCTCGGCCAAAATCGGAAATGTCGTACCTGGCGCGCACATGATCGGGCTCTTTGCGAATGTCAAAAACATCGGCTGCTTCCGTTTGCAAACGAAAGGCTGATTCCATGGATCGCACAGCTGAATCAAGACCTGGTTGGGATCCAACCCGATCCAGGTAACCTTGATTCAATTTCCCCAACAGCGAGAGTTGGCGTTGCTGATCCTGCGGCGAAAGGTCTGCATTGCGAAGATTCTGAATTAGTTTTTCAGGCTCCACCGCAGAGTTCTGAATATGCGTCCCCTGGTAGATAGACGGCATATAACCCGCGGTCCAAAGCGACGCACCCATCACTGGAAAACCGGGGCACAACACAACATAGCCGGGCAGATTTTTGTTTTCTGTGCCAAGTCCATAAGTCACCCAGGCACCCATTGAAGGACGGCCCGGCAACTGATGTCCGCAGTTGGCGATTTGCATGGAAGGCCCGTGATTTCCCGAATCGGTGTACATGGACCGGATGAGGCAAAAGTCGTCAATCCTTTTGGCAACTTCAGGGAAAATTTCACTGACTTCAATCCCGCTCTGACCATGCTTTTTAAATGCCCAGGGAGAGCGCATGAGATTTCCTGAGGCTCGATCCGTTTTGATCTTTTCCCCTGGCATGGGGGTGCCATCGTATTTGATTAACGCCGGCTTGGGGTCGAAGGTATCAACCTGCGACATGCCGCCGTTCAGAAAAAGGTAAATGACGTGCTTGGCCTTCCCTTTGAAGTGCGGCAGGCGAGGAGCCATGGGGTCAGTGACGGCTGCTTGCAATGTCCCGGTGAGACCAGCAAGGCCGAAGCCACCACCTAACGTCTGCAATAGTGTGCGTCGATCCATAAATTCAAATCCTCTAATTCACACTGGCGAATTCGCCTGAGCCGAACAAGGCTTGGGCGTACTGACGCCACGCCTTGCTTGCATCAGCTGTGCCGATTTTTAAATAATCAATCCCGAGTTGCAATTCCTTGGCATCCGGCGGACGACTGAACAAAATGCGGTAAGCATGTTGGATGCGATCCTGATCCGTTGGGCCAGCTTCCCGGTGCAAGCGTTCCGTGAATGCTTTTGCCTGATCGGAGACAAATGGACTGTTCAAAAAGAACAAGCCTTGGAGGGGACCAATGGTTACCGGCCGGCTATCGGAAGTTGTGTTTGCGTCGGGGAAGTCGAAAAGGGCCATAGTGGGGTCCAGGCGAGTGCGGCTGACGGTAAGGTAAATCGATCGCCGATTGCTCCCTTTTTCGAGCGGGGTTGGCGTGCCGCCGATTTGAGTTTCAAGCTTGCCGGAAACGGCGAGAATGGAATCGCGCAACGCTTCAATATCCAAGCGCGGTTGAATGTTGGCACGCCACAACATTTTATTTTCGGGGTCAACTTCGGCATTGTGAGCGTCGTTGTTGGTGGAGCGCGCATAAGTATCGGACAGCAGAATTTCGCGATGGATTGCTTTTACGGACCAACCGGAATCTATGAATCGTCTGGACAAGTAATCGAGTAATTCGGGGTGAGTAGGACGTTCCCCCATCTGCCCGAAATTCGAAGGGGAACGAACAATGCCTGCACCAAAATGATACTGCCAAATGCGGTTCACCATAACGCGCGCGGTTAATGGGTTTTCAGCCGATGCAATGGCTTCGGCCAATTCTAGCCGGCCGCTGCCCTTGTTAAACAACTGCCTGTTGTCTTTGCCGAGGATGGAAAGAAAGCCACGCGGAGCAATTTCACCGGGAACTTTTGCATCACCGCGAATCGCTACATGGACGTCTGCCGGTTTATCTGCGTCCTTCATGGTGTGAAGAAACGGATACATCGGCGGCAGATCCTTTTCCAAGGCTTTGAGCTCAGCTCGAAGTTGTTCTAAATGGCTTTTAGTAAAGCCTCCCAACCAGCGGTCGATCTCCTTGGGACCGTAATAGAAGACGCCGGCAGGCGCTTTGAATCCATCCGTATTGTAGGGTCCGGCAACCAATTCGCGCCATTGATAAAACTTCAAGGTATCAAGCGAAACAATGTTTGTATACTGCCGCTTCTTTTCGTTCTTCTGGCCCTTCTTGCCACCAAAAGCGACGTAGTTTTTGTCTTCGACTTCCATCCCTTCCTCAATCAAATTCAGGGCAAATTGTTCAAACTCTCCGGCCACTTTCCGCACTTGATCTTCTGAGGGATTGTTGCGCATCAACTCATACCAGGAATTCAAATAAGGGTGTTCCTTCTTTGAATCATTCAAGTAGGTAATCCATTTTTCGATTGTTTCTTTGTCCAACTTCTTGCTGGAAAAATCCTTTTTCCAAGCCGCCACCATGTAGTCTGCCGTATTGCGAGCCAGCGTTTCCGCTAACAGCTTCTGCTGCATTTGAAGGTAATCGTCGATGACTTCCTTCATCGCATCAACTTTCTTTTTCTGCTCCTTGTAAAGCTCCACGGTGGTCTTTGGGACCAACGGGTATTCTTCAGCATTGCTACTACGGAACACGCCTAACAGTGAATAGAAATCTTTGGTAGGGATTGGGTCGTACTTATGATCGTGACATTGGGCACAGCCCACGGTAAGACCTAAGAACACCTTTGTGGTAACGTCAACCTGATCGTGACCTTTTTCACCCAGTGCTTGAAAACCCAGGCCGGGAAGCAATTCGGAACGCTCGGACTCCGGCAATTGATCGGCGGCTATTTGCGCCTTCACAAACTTGTTGTAGGGCAAATCCTTGTTGAACGCTGCAATGACCCAATCTCGATAACGATAGGCATTGGGCAACGGCGTATCGGTGCTGGCTGCAAGTTGTCCATCGGCATATCGCGACAGATCCAACCAATGGCGGGCCCATCTTTCACCATATTGAGGAGACGCCAGCAAGCGATCAACAACTCTGTGAAACGCTTGGGGGGAAGTATCGTTCAGGAAATTATCTAATTCAGAAAGGGTAGGAGGAATGCCGATGAGGTCTAACGTTACGCGACGGAGCAGTGTGGATTTTTGAGCCACCGGCACGGGCTTTAGTCCATTCGCCTTGAGACCTTGAAGAACAAATCGGTCGATTGTAGTCTTGGCGTCGACAGCTGGCGGATTGGGCATTTTCAATGGCTGAAAGGACCAAAACGCACGTTGGGCGGCAGTTATGATGTAGGCTGATTCCGAAGACTTGGCGACGTCAACAGTTGGCTTGGGCCAAACTGCGCCTTGCCGTACCCATGTAGCCAGCGTTTCCACTTCTTCGACTTTGAGTGGCGCAGTGGGCGGCATCTTCAACCGTTCGTGAGTTCGGCGTACGGCTTTCAACAGCAAGCTTGCGTCGGGATCTCCAACGACAATGGCTGGGCCAGACTTGCCGCCGGCAATTACGGAGTCACGGGAATCCAAGCGCAACCCACCCATTTTGGAATTGGTATGGCAGGAATAACAATTAGCTGCGAGTAAGGGGCGGACGCGCGTTTCAAAAAAAGCAAAGTCATCAGCGGCCATCCCCAAGGTTGGTAGCAAACAGAGCGTGAATTGGACGGCACGCCGGATCATGCCGTCATTCTATCGAATTTTCAAACACAAAAGGCGCAGGGGGAACGTTGCGACATACACTATTTGATTTTCAAAGATCTTACGATGAGGGTTGGACTACTTCTCTCTGAGGAACACGCGCAAAACGGAGCCCCCTTTGCGCTTATCGCGCCCGG
>JAYUSZ010000195.1:0-4479 GCA_043755435.1 Bryobacterales bacterium
GGGATCCCTTTACCTGCTCTATATCCCAATGATTGGCCTCACGCTTTTCATGGCTACGGCAATCGTCCGCGTGCGCGAGTTAGCATCGGGTTCTTCGGCGTTGACATTTGCGACTGTATTTCTGGTGCTTTTCTGGGTGCATGACAGGCACCGGCCAATAGGAAACGAAATCCCGGCATTTCGCAACACCTTAAACCAGCTTTCAGCCTTGCATCTTCAGCCCAAGCCTGGGGCAAGAATCTTAATGCTTGAGGACCCCTTCGACACAGATGAATGGGCACCACTATTTATTGGAAGGATCCTATACAACGACAAAGATCTGGCAATGGATCGAATCAAGATGATGAATCCGAAACCATCAGCCGCTGAGATTCAAGCATACGACTACGTTCTTGCTTATGAGGGTGGGCAGTTCAGATTGTCTGAGAAATAGCTGGCCTAGCTATTTCTCAAAGACTTTGTCGAGAATTTGGCGGCATATTTGCGAAGCCTTTCTTCCCTTATCCAAGCTGAGGCTCTGATGTGCCCCGGCGTTTCGCAAATCAATGATTTCGCTTATTGGCAACATTTGAAATGAAAGTGCAAGTTTGGGAAATTCCTTGCCGAGCCACTTATCAAACTCCTTCATGAGTGGCTTCTCGGTTTCGCGCTGTTCTTGATTGTATAGAGAAGATTACCCAAAGCCATCATCCCTTCCTGCGTCCAAAGCCTCACCAAATATTGATCGCCCGTGTCAACACTGTTTCGATACACTTCTGGTACGGCATTACGAAATTTGTCAAATACTTTGGCTCTAAACTCCTGCTCCAACACCCAAGCGTAACTGCTTCCAGCTAATCGGGCATTCCCAGGAATCCCAGTCTCGCGAAGAAGGAACTCCGCTGTAGTCCAGCCGCCCTTGCATTGAGGTTCCAGATGCTTGAAGGTGGGCCAATATTCCATGAGGAAATCTTGGATGCGTGCAATAGCGACTGGGTTCGCTTCCTGAATCTGGGATGATATCTTCCTCCACGAATTGTCCGGAATGCCGATATCACCGAGAGCCAAAGCGATACTATAGCCGGGATGCTCACTAAGAGATGAATTCCGGTTTACTGCTTCTCTAAGCTTTTCATAGGCGGATTGATATTCACATTTCTGTGCGTAGATCTCAGACATTCGTAGGTAAGGAACTGAGTCATCTGGATAGTCCTTCGCCCAATTTTCCGCTGCGGCAATAGCTTTTTCGCTGTCGCCACTTTCAGACCAAGCATTGACTAAGCATCTATTAATATCTGGGATTGCAAGCATAAAGTCTGATGCTAGTCCATTTGTTTCCTCATTGCACTGCTTAGCTACATAGTCCCAATTGTCTAGCAACCATTTGTATTGTTGCGCCGCTTCGTGGAAATTTCCATACTCGCTTAGAGACCTTGCGAGCATGAATCTAGCAGAAGGCCTCGATGCTGAAAGGGCGTCTTTCTTTTTGAAATATCCGATAGCTGCATGAAAGCGATCACGCTTATACTCCGAGGAACTCTCGCTCCGAACCCTTTGGATCCCTCTTCCACATATTCCGCTTGTTTGAAGATCAATCATATTCTTTCGGATGGGATCGTCAATGGATGGCCCAAACGGAAGATCCCAAGCACTTGGAGAGTTTTCGATTCCAACACCGCCAGTTGCAATTGCGAAATGAAGTCGACCGCAAATATAGTGGAGTTCGCCCGAAGGAAGCAATCGCTGAAGGTTCATCGAATATTGAATTGCCCGCTCAAAGTCTTCAATAATGCACGAATTCACGATTTCCCATCGAATATCGTGCAGTTCGGAAGACGCACTCACATCTCGCAATCTAACTAGATATGCCAGCCGGCCGCGAAAGTCCCGAGTCTTACGCGACTCTTCCTCCTTTTCCCCTTCATTTTCAAAATCGAATCGCATGAGTCGATATGCGGCGTTCAGCACTACGAAACGAGTTGGTAAATCATTAGGATTCCGTGAAAGACTGTCCTCCAAATCTGCCAAGAATCCACTACCACCATATTTCCAAGGATCTTTAAGTTCGCCGCTCATGGAAAGCGTTTGGAAGTCGTCTATAAGGGGCAACTGGATCTCCTTTTCCAACTTTGCCCGTGTGGCATCAATCCAATCGTTTATCTTTGTTCGAAGTTGTGACATTAATCCTTTAGCGAATGAAGCTCACCAAACATACTGCTCGGCCGTTAATACAGTCGCTCCACGTTGGTTGGCGAGGGCTATCAAAAAACAGTCTGCTAGCGAAACACGTTTGTGGACGGACTTCAATGTTCCAACCGTTTGCCAGAACTGAGTACTAATTTCCGCACTTTCAACAACACCCGCAAGTGCAAGATCCTTCAGTTCAGTGCACTCGTTGCACTTTCCAGCCCGCCCGCACGGTGGAAGTCATAGAACACTTCGCAGAGATTTACAACGTGCGCCAAGCAACGGTTTTCCTCCGACGAAAGGATCTGGGCAACAACTTCAGAGCCTTCTTCGCCTTTAAAGTAGGCGATCATTGCGCTTGCGTCCAAAGCGAAAATCAAGCTTTAGGACTCCGATGCAACATCTTCACGCTTCCTGGCGATGAAATCCGCGCTGTTGGTGGGAAGATGGGCATACTTCCCCCGGATAGATTCGATCAGTTCCCGTTTGGATTGGTGCTTCGAGCCGTGCAAATCCCGATCAAGAGCAATCACCAATTCCTCCTTGTCTTTATCACAAAGAGAACGAACAGCCTGGAGTATCTGTTGTACTTCGGAAGACATAAGCCCGTACCGCCTTTTCTTCATATTAGCCCAATTATGTTCAGTCCTCCTCTTCAACCAGCCCTGCACGAGCTGCTTGGGCTGCGGCTATGATCTTATCGGCTTGCAATCCCGGGACGTAATCGTAGTGATCAAACTCCATGGAAAACGTTGCCCTGCCTTGGGTCATTGAAGTCAGGTCATTTTGATAGGTCAGCATTTCCGCCATCGGCACCATTGCTTTTACAATCTGCGTTGGCCCTTTGGTATCCATGCCCGCCACGCGGCCGCGGCGGCTGTTCATATCGCCCATCAAGTCTCCAGCGTACTCAACCGGAGCCTGCACTTCCACCTTCATCACCGGCTCAAGCAGCACAGGTTTGGCTGCTGCCAAGGCAGCACGATAGGCTTTGCGAGCGGCCATTTTGAAGGCCATTTCCGAACTATCCACATCGTGATAGCTGCCATCGTAAACCACCACGCGGAAATCCACCATTGGATAGCCGGCAAGGAATCCATTCTTCGAAGCCTCCACAATTCCCTTCTCAATTGCAGGAATGAAGTTGCGAGGTATAGACCCGCCGAAAGTTTCGTTGGCAAATTCGAAACCCTTGCCGCGTTCGAGGGGTGCCATTTTGATCCAGCAATCACCAAACTGGCCATGCCCACCGGTCTGCTTCTTGTGACGTCCCTGCACATCCGCAGATCCGCGAATCGTCTCGCGATACGGAATCTTCGGCGAGTGCAATGCGACTTCAACCTGGTAGCGCTTCTTCAGCCTACTGACAATGATTTCAATATGCTGTTGGCCGCACCCGCTAAGAAGGAATTCCTTGGTTTGAGGATCACGTCCAAAGCGCAAGGATAAGTCTTCCTCCATTATTTTGTGAATGGCCGTGCCCACGCGGTCTTCGTCTTGCCGGGTCTTGGCTTGAATGGCGAAGGCAATGGAGGGCTCGGGCAACACAATCGGTTCATAGGCAATAGGATGTCCCTTGTCATGCAAGGTGTGGCCAGTGAGTGTGTCTTTCAACTTGGCCACAGCACCAAGATCTCCAGCGTGCAATTCTGTTACTGGCAGGATAGTCTTGCCGGACATTACTCCAATGTGTGCCAGACGTTCGTCGGTGCTGGTAAAGGCATTCAGCAAATGCGCGTCGTTACGGATGATGCCGGACATCACTTTGAAGTAGCTGACGCGTCCCGCAAAAGGATCGGCCATAGTTTTGTAGACAAAGGCAGCGGGGTGTTCAGAATCAGAAATCTTACGGCCTTTGACTTGACCACGTTCCAGGGGTGACGGGAAAATTTCCGAAATGAAATTCAGAATCAAATCGGTTCCGATATTGTGCAAGCCGGACGCGCACAAAACCGGAGCAAGCCGCTTGTCGTGAATCCCTTCCTTGATGCCATCAATAATGTGCTCCGCCGGCAGCGTGCCTTCGGCGAAGAACTCTTCCATAAGTTTGTCATCACCCTCTGCCGCAGCCTCAACAAGAACTTCATGGGCAATAGTTGCCTCTTCCATCATGTCTGGTGGAATGGGGCATTCCTTGCCACGACCGTTTCCATCGGGCGTATAAGTATAAGCCTTCATCGTGATCAGGTCGACAATGCCTTTGAAGTCACGTTCGGAGCCGATCGGCAAATGAATCGGCACAGCTGATCTCCCCAGAGTTTCGTGAATGTTTTCCAATACGCGAGAGTAACTGGAACGTTCACGGTCAAGCTT
>JAYUSZ010000196.1:0-11298 GCA_043755435.1 Bryobacterales bacterium
TCAAAACAACACTCTCCTGGTCGACCTCCAATGCATCGATCCCCAAACCAGCGATAACCAGGTCATCGAAATCACCAAAGATCAATGGCGCATCACCAGCGACCACGCCACAACCCTCTTTCGCCGACCCGAACTGAACCTCCCCATCCCCACCCCCGCCATCACAAAAGCAACCATTGCTCAATACCTGATGCGGGCTTTTTCAACCACTCAACCCATAGCCGAGACGCTATCCAACTGGCTGGCCCTATCCATGATCCCCTCTGCCACTCAGCCCATCTTAGTGATCACCGGCAACGCCCGCGTCGAAGCCGCCCGCCTACTCCGAAACATAATCGACCCCGTCGTCCACCCGCTTCTCCCCATGCCCACCACCGAAAATGAACTAGGCCAAATGGCGCAGTGGAACAGCGTCCTAGCCTTCGATTCCAGTCCCTTCATTTCTGAAAAGCGCAAAGCCGCTTTAACCCGAATCCGTCGTGGAGTCCCCGTGCGCGTCCGCGAAATCAACAAGAACCGTACGCTCTACGAAACCATCCACCGCCCAATCCTCATCGCCGCCGATGCCCCTATTGAAATCGAACCCAATCAACTCAACATTGAAATTAACCATTGCCACCAGGCACCGCTCAACGAACTTCTAACCGCGCTTCTAAATCACGTAGTCCAAGTGCTGCGCTACCTGGAAACTCCAAAGCAAACCTGGAAATCAGAATCCATATCAATCCCAACAATCGAAGCACCAAGCGCGCAACCCAATAAACCCTTCACCTAACAAATCACACCGGCGAAAAGCGGGAGCGCTCACCGGGCGCGATAATAAGCAGTCCAACCCTAATCGTAAGATCTTTGAAAATAGAATACGGTCGCTTACCATGAAGAAATGGCTACAACCCGAAGCCGCAAGGCGCGTGCGGCCAAACGACGCAAGCGCCGCATGGATGCCGTCGAGCACGACCTCAGCGACACGCAATGGACTGCGCTCAAGGAAGCGTGGGGTGGTTGCGCTTATTGTGGAGTAGTTGACAAGCCATTGCAGCGCGACTGCGTCCTGGCACTCTCCCGCGGCGGACGCTACACTCTCGAAAACATCGTACCCGCATGCGGCTCCTGCAATACCAGCAAATGCAATGACGAAGTCACCGGCTGGCTGCGCCGCAAACGCCTGAATGAAAGCTCATTCCTGCTGCGCTTTTCACAGATCAAGATGACGCTTGCGGTTAGTTGAGTTAGGATCAGGCGCGGGTAGTCTGCGATATTGTTACCAACATGGACCGACGCTTCCTTGCATGGGAACCAACGAGAACAGCGTAATCGTATTCCAATGGGGGCCATGAAAGCGCATCCTGTTGGGACAACAAAACGGGACGGTGCAACCCCTCTATGGCAGGTGCGTTTTTCGTCCCGAAACCTACCCTGTGCGGGAAAACATCATGCCATCAGTTTGCAGTGGGCTTCTCGGCGTGATCAATGATCAGTACTTCGGTGAGCTCTCGTACCGATTCCAGTCTTAGACCCAATTGTTCTTGGATTGCCGTGAAGATTGAAGGCGCATCCATTGAGCCCGTTGGCACACCAACGGCAGTTGAGCCGAACCGCTCTGGTGTCCAGTGAAGTTGAATATCGAATCGTCCCTCTAAATTTGTCTTATCTATGACCTCACGGTCAAGCTGAGGCGTAAGGACTTTGGCAAATTGAGATAGACGCACAGCGTTAGCAACAAGCATGCCAGCACCCATGAGCATTCCACCGCGATACGGCCGCTCTCCCGGTTCTGGGCGCGGCGACGCTGTATCGTCGGGAGAAATCTGGTCAGACGACGCTCTAAGTTTTTGCCCACTTCGGCCAACAACCAGTGCATATGCTGGAGACTTCTTGGTCTCACGATGCAATTTAAGATTGAAGCGATCTTCCAACAATGACCGCATCATTAGCCGCAACTGGGCAATTTCCGTACTAGGATCATCCGCCTTGGCTTCCATATCGAAACGGTCAGCGCTTACCCAGGATGGCCCACCGAGTATCTGGATTGAGTGAACTTGGTAGGCTAGCCCAATCAGCATTTTTAGCGTTACGTACCTTCCGGTAGCCTTGCCCTTCCCAACACCGTAGGCTGTGCAACTGATTGTGTCGGAATCGGTGCACTCTGCGAGCCGGGGCTTAACTGACGCCACCGCGAATTCCAGTTTGGTAACTGGCGCTGTTTGTGTCCAAGACAAACTAGTCGACACGGCCACAATAATAATCCCCAGAGTCCAGTTCATCCACTCAATATTCTACTCAACGACCCTGACGATTGGGAACTCAGGCAACAAAAGCAACTTTTTCTAACAGGTAGTCCGTCCCTAAACCTAACCTTAATGGTACTCCCTTCGTTGTTTCGGCACTTTAATGGCTCGGGCTTGTTGCAAGGATGAAAGCGCTTGGAACAAGACGGCCTTGGGTGGTGTCTAATGAAATGTGCCGTGCCGCTGCGTTGTGCTAGCTTACATGGGCCTGTCAATCTGGGATGGAGCACCAAGAACGATTCACTATGAAATCGACGACTGGAGCAATCACAGTTGGGGTCTTCACAATATCGAGCGCAGGGTTATTCGGTGCGAAACAGCAATCGCCAGCAACGGGTCCCGGATGAACAAGTGTGACTACGAATTGTTTCATCATTACCTGCTTCGATATGCCAGCGGTTCAAGCCGTAACTTTTACATTAAACCGACGCACTCGGGGTACTCAATCGACGATAAGAACCGAATTGCTTCCGGCGGGGAATGTAGTTGTAATTGGGATGCCCAACGTCAGCCGCCTGACGATGGTGCATGTAGTCAAACGGCAGCACTGCGCCTTCGCCGCCCGGAGCGTGTCGGAACCAATCGGATTGAGAGCGCAACCGTAGTCGAGTATAGAAGCGAAGAAGCTGATGGGAGTTCTCGGCGAATATCACTCGCAACGGAGTACGGGTGCGAGGTGATGGAAGAAGTAGTGCATACGAAAGGCACGCTTGGAATTCCTGGCTCCCAATGGCGATATCAGGTGACCTCATACAAATCTGGTGAGCCACCCAAGAGCGTCTTCGAGTTACCATCGGGATATCGAGTCGAGAGCCTGAATCAGCGGTAATGGAGGAGGCCACCGTGATCGGCGAAGGCTCGAATCGCTGCTCGATTTTCGTCTCGAAACTTACCAGTAGTTGGATTTCTTCCGGCTTACCACAGGCTTACAATGTCACCAGGATGAACACCCTGTGCATAAGAAGAGCCCCTTCGGAATTCGAAGGGCGGGCCATGATCGAAGGTGAATGGGCCGGACGGTTGATAGCTCGAACTTGAATAACCAGCTTGCAAGGTTCGTCTCGTCTCACAACTTACGTTTATGTGGGACACATCAGCTTCGGTTGGTCGAAAGCCTTGGGTTTGAGAAGCGCGTGAAGGGCCCAAGCCTTAACAGGTAAAGCAAGTCCGGGCGGTGATTCTTGGAGCAAACTAGGTGGCGAATCACTAAGTACGAAGTGATAATCTACTGGAGCAAGGAAGACGAAGCCTACATTGCGGGGGTTCCTCAGCTTGCTGGGTGTGCCGCTCATGGTGATTCACAAGAGGAAGCTTTGCGCAACGCTCAAGAGGCGATTGAATTGTGGATGGAAACCGCGAAAGAATTTGGTGATCCGATTCCAAAGCCTGTCGGCCGCCGTCTGGTTTTCGCCTAAAGCATCGACTCGCGAAGTTCAACTGGTCAGCCTTCGGTACCGAGCCACGATTGGCGTTTTTCGGCCAGCTATGGCCCCCAAACATTGCGCAACCACAAAAAATCCTGTATCATAAGAGTTCGAGATGCCCGATTGGGTGTCCGCGCAAGGGTGTGTGCCTTCCTGTTGTTTCTGAAGTAGCCTCCCATTCTTCAATCTAAGGTTCAAAAGATTATGTACGCAGTCATTGAAACGGGTGGAAAGCAGTATCGCGTCGCTCCAGGCGAAAAAGTGAAAGTTGAAACGCTTGCCGGCGCTGTCGGTTCCAGCGTGGAATTCAGCCGGGTGCTTGCTTTAGTTGACGATGCGGGCAACATCACCACCGGCGCTGCCACTGCGGCGGCGAAAGTCACTGGAAAGATTAAGGCGCAAGGCCGTGGCGAAAAGACGATTGTCTTCAAATTTAAGCGCAAGAAGCAGTACAAGCGCACCATCGGCCATCGCCAGAACTTCACTGAAGTGGAGGTTGGCGCCATTTCGGCGTAAGGATTTATGGCACATAAAAAAGGTTTAGGCTCCTCAAAAAATGGCCGCGATTCAAATGCACAGCGGCTCGGTATTAAAGTTTTCGGCGGTCAGTTGGTTCCCGGCGGTTCCATCATTGTTCGCCAACGCGGCACCCGCTATAAAGCCGGTGAAAATGTCGGTATTGGTAAGGACGACACCCTGTTTGCCTGCGTCACTGGTACGGTTCGCTTCCGCGATCGTGGCCGTCTCGGTAAATTCGTAGTCGTTGATGCCGCATTGCCCGTTCAGTAGCGCCACCTCTCTTTAGGGTGGTGTAATCTTTTGATCAATGGAGCCGCCTGAATCATCAGGCGGCTTTCTTATTTTGAAGTTGAGGTTTCCGTGCTCATTGATGAAGTAAAAATCCAGGTGAAAGCCGGCGACGGCGGTAACGGTTGCATGGCCTTCCGCCGGGAAAAATTTGTCCCCCGCGGTGGTCCCTCCGGTGGAGATGGCGGCCATGGCGGTGATGTGGAACTGGTTAGTTCCGTTCACAACAACACCCTTTTGCATCTTCGTTTCAACCCTGAACACAAAGCCGAACGCGGACGTCACGGCGAGGGTTCCAAGTGCACTGGCCACGACGGCAAATCCATTGAAGTGCTGGTTCCAGTGGGTACCGTAGTGTACGATTTTGAAACCTCAGAACTGCTGTATGATTTCACCAAAGCCAACGACCGTTTCACTGTGGTCCGAGGCGGACGCGGCGGACGCGGCAATGCTCGCTTCGTCAATTCCCGACACCAGGCTCCTACTGAACACGAGGAAGGATTCCCCGGCGAAGAACGGCGGCTCCGCCTTGAACTAAAATTGCTGGCCGACGCCGGTTTAGTTGGATTTCCCAATGCTGGTAAATCCACTCTGATTTCCCGAATCTCCGCCGCCCGCCCGAAAATCGCCGACTACCCTTTCACCACCCTTGAACCCAACCTGGGAGTGGTGCCGCTGGAACACAATCGCAGTTTCGTGGTGGCCGACATCCCTGGACTCATTGAAGGTGCCAGCGAAGGTCACGGCCTGGGTGTGCAATTCCTCAAGCATATTGAACGCACCAAACTGCTAGTCCATTTAGTGGACGTTTCAGAATCGAGCGGCCGCGACCCAGTGAACGATTTCAAAATCATCCTCAAAGAACTGGAAAGCTTTAACGAAGATTTGGCCGCCAAACCAATGATTGTGGTTGCTACCAAAATGGATGCTGCTCAGGATCCTAAGCGGTTAAAAGCTCTGAAAGCCGCTGCCACGCGGCGTAAGTTTCCGTTCTTTCAGATCTCGGCTGTCACCGGGGCAGGACTGGATGAACTCAAGCACGCCATGGCCATTCGCATCCTCCCGCAGGAGTAGCATTGGTCTTAAAATCCGGACTCGTCCTGCAACTACTGCGCCCCGCGCTCCATGGAAGTCCCATCGCCCCATCGGCGCTTTCGGTTCAGCCAAACAACTCTGGCCAGGATCACCTCAAGCAAGCCGCGCCCCAGTAGCTCAATGGTTTCGCCCGTATCCACATCTGCGCCATTTTTCAGTAGCAGCCTTCCACCATCTTCGGCAACCTTGCGCACAAGACCCCCGCGCTCGGTTAACACTATATATAGACTCTGGGGTTCCAGCATCGTCCGGCCCATTTCTGATTGATCGAGAAGAACAATTTCCCCGCCCGCAAGCGTCTCCCGCATTTCAGGGTCGAAGGCCAATCGCGCTGCCACGGCATCGGTAACGTTCTTCAATTGGGATTGGGGAATGGTGTAGCTTTCCCCATCGGGAATGGCCCTTGGCAAAGGTAGACCGGGACCTAAATCGCCCTCCAGCAAGCCGACGCGGCAATAGCGTTGATCCTGGTGAGGCAGGTGACGTGATAGATGGGCAATCAAGTCTCGCGGATCAAATAGGTCAAGCGTTGTGAGGTTCATTTTCCGGAGAATGGAATCGGCGATTTCCGGAGAAAAGTTCCGTGCTCCCTTCAAAACGTTGTGAATGTGAGGTTGGGAAATGCCTGTCAATTTGGCTAAACCACGCTCGGTGAGGTGGCCACCTTGGACTTTGGCTCTTAGCAGAACAAGGAGCCGTTCCTGCAATTGTTCAAAGAACACTTTGTTACCCCTAAAGTGAATCCCTATTTCTAAAAGGAATAGGTCGAGCGTATTCGACTAAAAGCATATCAAATAAATTTTCAGTAGCAAAGGCTAATCTAAGCGTAGTCTCAAATATTTACGTTTTTTATCAAACACTTATGGAGTGTCACATGCTTACACTGCCAATTTCCAATACCATCCTGAAAGATATAAGGTTGACGATTAATTATTAGTGAATATTCTATGACAGGAACTTGAGAGTGCCCGTAACAGGGTGAACAGGAGAAAACAAAAACAAAATGGAATGGACAAGATCAGAGACTTTGACGCTGGCGCTGCAGGGATGCACGTCGTGCCGTGGATTGGGGCTCAGGATTGGCAAACGCGGAGGAGTGAATCCGTGTAACTGCGTGCTTCGTAACATTTTTCGTGCCTGCTTTAACCGTTTCCGCTATTGTTCGGAAAAGGAAAAGCACTTGAGCAGGGCGACCATGGAGTTTGTCCCCGGAAAGGACCGTAGAATGTCCTGGGGACGCAAAGATGAAGAGTATTGTGCGGACTTCCTCTTGATCAGCAAGCGGACCCTAACGCAGGAAGAGCACAAAGTTTTCACCTTCCATTACCTTTTGGGAGCCGATTGGAAGTTGTGTTGTGCGCGTATGAATATTGATCGTGGACAGTTTTTCCACTGCGTGTATCGTATTGAGCAGCGGCTGGGGAGGACGTTCCGCGAATTGACACCCTATGCGCTATTCCCGTTGTCTGAATATTTCTACAGCACCAAGATCAACTTCAGTGTTTCGGCAAGTGAAGCCTCCCAAGCTTTGGTGATTCCAATTCGGCCACCTTTGAAGAAGAGCAAGCGTAACGAAGAAGTGGAAACCAAGCGTCCGCTGCGGGAAGAGGAGGATGCTCCGCTGCCGTTGGCTGCTTAGCTTCGAAAACAACAATGCCCGCCACGGGATTTCAGTTCCTCGGCGGGCACTTCCAAGGGGAGCAGTTGTTTACTCCTTAATGCGAATGTTCTTGATCTCAATCTTCATCGGCGGCCCTACGTGACATTGAATTCCAAGCAGGCCTTCCAGTTTGCGGCCGACAGTATCGTCATCCACCACCATGCTCATCACTTGACCATTGAGAATCTGGATGAGTGTGTTGCCTCGGGCAATCAGGTGCAGAGAGTTCCAATCGTCAGCTTTAATCAGGGCCTTTAACGCCGCATTGTCACCGAGCGAGGCGACCCAGGCAGATTTCTTACCCTCGCCAATGTAACTGAACTGTCCCCGTAAAGCGAGGAAGCCCCGGCCGCGTTCTTCGTAAAACTGACCCGTATAAACCTGAGCGCCGTCCATATCGGCCTGATAACCTTTCATTGCGTATTTCAAATCGGGCAACTCTTCAGAACGAATTTGGATGCCACTGTTATTGCCCGTCAGTTTGTAGTCCATCTTCAATTCGAAGTTGCCAGGACGTCCGCCACGCCAAATCAGGAAGGTGTTTTGCTTGGGCTGTTTGTCAGTTTGCGTTTGGCCAATAATGGTGCCGTCTTCCACGCGAAAGAAATTTGGATCGCCGTCCCATCCTTTCAGCGTCTTTCCATCGAACATGGATCTAAATCCGCTTTCTTCCAGTTGCGGAATAATCTTGGTAAGATCCATGGGACCGCGCTTGCCTTTCTTTTCAGACCCAGTCTTGGTAGCTCCAGGCTGCGGTTGTGCGAATGCAGCCATGGAAAGGCAAATCCCGATAGCGATCAGACGTTGATTCAGTTTCATATGATTGACTCACTATACACAGTATCAAACCAGGTTTGCAGTTGGCACGATTTCATGCTAATTTGCCTCGAGTCTTCAGATGGGCAAAGATACCTTGAAAGTTGACACTCAAAGTCAATGGACTGGTCGCGTCCTCAGCGGGGCGGCAGCTGCATTCTCCTTCTGGCTTGGCATCATTCTAACCTCCTGCACCCTGCTTTACATCATTCCCCGTACTTTTAATAATCGGTGCCATTTCGCTTACCGGATATTTGGGTGGAGCTGTTGCTACCCACGTACCTTGTTGATGCCGGCTGGTTCCCAATTGTGTTCCCTCTTGGGACCTTCGTTTGGGTTGGGCTTTGGTTGCGGGACGACCGGTTGCGAAACTAACTGCCTTTTGTGAGTAAGTAAGCTTACGTGACTCAAACGATCACAAGTGCTGCCTGCCAATAAATTCTGAAATTCTTCAACAACTTCCAGCGTATCCAGACGCTGAATCCTTGACACCACCCGTCATACTGGAATCGTAAGCACTGTCCGGAAATGCTGCTTCAACCGCCCTTTTTGCGGGCTGTAGCCGAATTCCGGTTTTATCCAGTAAAATAGGAAGGTGATAAAAACCATGGAACCGGATGAGGCTTCCAGTACGATCAAAGACCAGGAAAGCGAAGTCGATTCAAGCCCAATCGCTGAAAATGATTCCCTAAGCACGCTCATGGCGGAAAGGGATGCTCTGGCCGTTGCCAAGAGCGAGGCTCAGGATCTACTGCTGCGCACACGCGCTGAATTTGAGAATTTTCGCAAACGGGTTGAACGTGAGCGGCTGGAAATCAGGGATCATGCCAGCATGGGCATGGCCGAAGCGCTGCTCCCAGTGGTGGACGATCTGGAGCGTGCTTTGCAAGTGGAATGCGCCGACAAGGAGTACGCCAAGGGCATGGAATTGATCCATGGCCGCCTTATCGAGAGCTTGAAGAAGCTGGGGCTTGATCCAATCGATACCACTGGCGTGAAGTTCGATCCCAATATTCATCATGCCATTGACCGCGTCGCTGGCACTGGCGAAGAAGACCAGAAAATTCTTGCTGAATTCCAGAAGGGATATAACTTCAAAGGCCGCTTGCTGCGCCCAGCATTGGTGAAGGTTGCAGTAGAGTGACAAAACGCGATTACTACGAGATTCTGGGTCTGGGCCGTGAGGCTGACGAAGGTGCGTTGAAAAGCGCTTACCGTAAGCTGGCCATGAAATACCATCCCGATCGCAACCCTGGCGATCAGGGTGCTGAAGATAAATTTAAGGAAGCAGCCGAAGCCTATTCTGTATTGAGCGATGCTCAAAAACGGGCTGCCTACGATCATTACGGTCATCAGGGAGTTGCCGGTGCCGGTCAAGGGTTCGATCCAAACCAATTTCAGGATTTCGGTGACATCCTGGGTGATTTCTTTGGTTTTGGCGATATGTTCGGCGGCAAAGGCCGTTCGCGCAATCGGGCTCAAAAGGGTGAGGATCTTCGTTACGATCTGGAGATCGGTCTGGAAGACTGCATCCGTGGAATGTCGGCTGACATTCAAGTGCCACGCCTGGAAAGCTGTGGAACGTGCAAGGGCACTGGAGCTGAAGCCCATGATGGTTTAACCGCTTGCCCCATGTGCCGCGGTCGTGGGGAAGTAGTATTTCAACAAGGCTTTCTTTCAATCCGGCGAACATGTTCACAGTGCGGAGGGCGAGGGCAAATTGTTCGCCGTCCCTGCAAGCAGTGTAGTGGTGAAGGCTACAATCGAACGGAGCGCAAGCTCCGCGTAAACATCCCAGCGGGCGTGGATACCGGAACGCGCATGCGGCTCACCGGCGAAGGCCAGGCTGGAATTAACGGCGGTCCTTCTGGCGATCTCTTCGTGGTGATTCGTGTAAAAGAGCATCCGATATTTGACCGCAAGGACACGGACCTGCATTGCCGCGTGCCTATCAATATTGCCCAAGCTGCTTTGGGAACAGAAGTGGAAGTGCTCACATTTGACGGTCTGGAAAAAGTGAAAGTGCCCGAAGGCGTGCAAAACGGCGATGACGTGCGCTTGCGTGGCAAGGGCATTCCACTACTCAACGGGCATGGACGTGGCGATCTGTTCGTACATATCGAAGTGCGCGTCCCCAAGAAACTGTCCAGGGATCAACGAAAGTTGCTGGAACAACTTGCTGAGACTTTGCCGGCATCCAATGAGCCGGAAGAGAAGGGCTTGTTCGATAAAGTGAAAGATTATTTCATGTAATCTTTCGAGTCAGACTCAAGGAACTGGCCCCCTTCAGGCTCTTCTTGTATGAGACAAGACTAATATCCGCCAGTTCCTTCTTTGCCCATATAATAAGACAATGCGCTTTCTTTTAGCCCTTATCATTCTTTCCTGGTCAGCTACCGCTCAGCCCTGGAAAACTGCCACGGACCTTCCAAATGTGGATTGGGGCAAAGCAACTCCCGCTCAAAAACAGCGTGGATTAACTGTTCTTCGATCCGTTGGCTGCACTTGTGGGTGTTCCATGAAAGTTGCCCAGTGCCGCGTTGAGGATCCTCCTTGCGCCCAAAGCAAGACCCTGGCCGCCATTGTTACCACCGCTGCCGCAGAAGGGAAAACTCAAGCCGAACTGGAAAAGTTGGTAGCTGACAGCGATCTTGCCAAGCGCGCCGCCAATCGTGACCGCTTGCTTTGGGATCCTGTAGAAATTGCCACCACCAACGCTCCAACCAAAGGAGCTGCAAATCCCAAAGTAACGCTAGTAGAGTTTTCAGACTTTCAGTGCCCTTATTGCACCGTAGCAGTAGGCCATTTGGAAACCATCCTCAAGGCCTACCCCAAAGATGTTCGCCTGGTCTTCAAGCAGTTCCCGTTGGACAACCACAAGCAGGCTCGGTTGGCTGCCTGGGCTTCGTTGGCTGCTCATAACCAGGGGAAGTTCTGGCCCATGCACGATCAACTCTATGCCAATTCCCGGACCATCACTCGCGCCAATATTGGGGAATGGGCCAAGCAGCTTGGGCTGGACACGAATCGCTTCAACGTCGATATTGACTCCCCAGGCCTTAAACTACAAGTGGATGCAGACTTCGCTGAAGGTGAGAAGATTGGAGTGGACGCCACTCCCACGGTCTATGTAAACGGGAAAAAGTATACCGGTTCTTTGGAGCCGGCCCAATTCAAGAAAATCATCGAAGCAGAGATCAAAATTTCA
>JAYUSZ010000197.1:0-31246 GCA_043755435.1 Bryobacterales bacterium
CACTAACAAACGCCCCCGATCCAACATCCATATCCGGTCACTATTTTGCGCAGCCAATGCCAGGTGATGAGTAACAACTAAAATCAAGTGCCCGCAATCGCGCAGTTCTTGAAACAGCTCCCACAGCTGCGCTTCATTCGCTGGATCCAAATGAGCACTAGGCTCATCCAGCAGCAGAATCGGAGTTTGTTGGCACAGTGCTGCGGCAGTTAAAACGCGCTGCTTTTCACCGCCACTCAAACCAGCAAAATGGCGATGGCGAAAGGCTTCAAGCCTGGTCCGACGCAGCGCAACCTCCAGCGCTGCGCGATCTTCCTCGTTTTCGTAAAGGCCACGGCCATATGGAATGCGACCGGTCAGCACTACGTCTTCCACAGTGAACGGCACGTCGTGCGGGATCTGTTGCGGCACGTGAGCGACCAACTTACATACCTCCTGCCGTCGCATGACAGCCGTGTTGCGGTCCTGCACTTGAACGCTACCAGCAATGGGAGCTTTCTGTCCGGCAATCAAATCGAGTAGCGTGGATTTCCCCGCGCCATTGGGCCCAATAATTGCGATCACAGAAGGGCCAATGACCTCAGCTGAAATTCCTTCCAGCACGGCTGGTCCACCCGGATACCGGAAGCTCAATCCCTGAACTGAGAGTAAGCTCATCTATAATCCTTGCCATGCAGCATTTTCGCGAATTGCTCAGCAGCCTCAGCCACGCGAGGCCCCTGAACCACGAAAATATCTGCGGCCACTGCGAATACTTTTTTGTTCTTCGCCGCCTCAATACCTTGTTTGGCTTCCCACAACTTCACCACTGACTGCTTATGTGTCTCAGTTACTCCGGTTGTTACTGCCATGTCACCCATGTCCACAATCACATCAGGAGTAAGCCGCATTACACCTTCAATGGAAATTTTCGGATAAGTAACTGGTGAATCAAACAACACATTTTGACCGCCAGCAATGCGAATGAGTTCATTTAGAAACGACCCCTTTCCAACCGCCACCATTCCATCCAATCGCCCGGGAGTGCGCCCCACAACAAACAGCAGAGTGCGCTTAGGTTGGTTGGACGTCCGCTGTTCGATAGCTGCAAGTTCAGCGCGGATGCGAGCTTCCATGGCTACTCCCTCAGATGCCAAACCCACGGCAGCACCCATTTCCCGCACCGTTCTCAGCGTGTCTTCCAAGCTGGTATTACGCAGAGCAAGCGTGCGAACACCCAGGCCGTTCAATTGCTGTAGAGCCTGTTTTTGTTCGGCATGAACCAGAACTAAATCCGGTTTCAACTTGGCAATCACTTCAATGTTTGGTTGTAAGTAACTTCCAATGCGCGGGAGCTTGTCGACAGCATTTGGGTAGTGGCAGTAAGTAGAGACAGCAATCACGCGATCTCCAGCACCCAGCGCGAACAGTGTTTCTGTGAAGCCCGGAGCAGTAGATATAATCCTTTGTGGTGGTGCTGCAAGTGCGGCAAGGGCTGACAACAAGAAATAAATCAAGCGCATAGAAACTCCTGTAAAATAGTAAGTAGCAGTTCATTTTCCCAACGCCGGCGAACTGCAACGCGGATGGAAGGGCTAGCAAAGCCTGGCCAATTGGAACAATCGCGCAGCAACACGTTTCGAAGGGCGGCGAATTCAGTCAACAGTTTGGCTTGTGCTATTTCGATGTAGAGGTAGTTTGCAACAACTGGCCAAACTTTAACGCCCGGTAGTTTCGCGAATTCAGCAGCAAACCAGCGGGCTTCGGTTTGCACAAATGCGCGCGTGCGCGCTGCATGATCGCGGTCTTCAACCGACGCTAAGGCAGCTGCTTCCGCTAAAGCATTCACTGGCCAAGGTGGTCTTGTCGCTTCCAGCGGTTGCACATCGCCTACCAACGATCCAATGCGCAACCCGGGCAGCGCCCAGAACTTGGTCAGCGAACGAAGCACGAATAAGTTTCCTTTGGCGAAAGGAGTCAGGCTGACAGCATTTTCGCAGAAGTCTATGAACGACTCGTCCACTAACACAGCATCGCTACGCTCGCTTGCATACCGCGCAACTTCATCGGCGGAGATTATCGTTCCTGAGGGATTCGCCGGACGAGTAAAAACCACGGGGCCGCTGCTGGGCCAAGTCCTACTGTCATCGAGTTGGCATAATTTCGCTCCGGGCCATGCGCGATGAAATTCTCCAAACGCTGGTGCGGCAATGGTTCCCGTTCCAAAATAGCGGCACCAATCAAACAGCAATTCCGTTGCTCCATTGCCAACCAGAACGTGATTTTCGCCTACGGACCATTCAGCCGCCAAACGCCTGCTTAGTCGCTCCCCAGTGCGTTCCGGGTAATGTGCAATGCGATCCATCGCCGAAAGAATTGCCTCGCGCGCCGCTGGTGAAGGACCAAGCGGATTGATGCTGGCGCTGAAATCCAGAACCTGCTGCCAGGGCAATCCCTGCTGCTCAGCGACACAGAAAATGTTGCCTCCATGCATCACAGCCATCGTGCGCCAGCCACAGCCACAACTACAAAAAGTAGCGTTGCTCCATATAGTAAAACACGCATACCCTTGTATGTTCGCCAATCAAGTGTTTGTAAGTCTTCCCCCAGGAATGCTTTTTCACTGCGCACGCCATGATAGTAACTTGTGCCGCCTAACTGTACTCCTAACGCACCAGCTGCTGCCGCCTCAGGATATCCGGAATTAGGGCTTGGTTGAAGATGCGCATCACGCCACGTCGAACTAACGCTTTGCCGAAAATTCATACCAGGCCATAGCAATGCAACCAGCCAAATCAAGGCCGCAGTAAGTCTCGCCGGAATCCAATTAGCCACATCATCCATCCGCGCGGCGCACCAACCGAATTCCCGAAAGCGTTCGTTCTTGTAGCCGAACATGCTGTCCATAGTATTCACGGCTTTGTATGCTGCCATGCCCGCCGGACCTACCAGCACCAGCCAGAACAAAGGCGCAATCACCCCATCGCTCAAATTTTCAGCTACCGTTTCAACTGTCGCTCTCGTCACTTCGCGCTCATCCAAGTTGGCAGTGTCGCGACCAACAATCCGCGCCACAGCACGACGCGCACTCGCCAGATCCTCTGCTTGCAATGGACGCACCACCTCCATCGCATGATCATCCAAACTTTTAACGGCGAGAAACATCCAGATCCAATAAATCTGAATGTATGGTTCTGGCAGCCATTGCAATGTCAGCAGCACCACGCAACAAGTTACACCAACTACGGATCCCCATGCACCGATGCCGGCAACTCGCAAAGGGAGTTTTGTTGCGCGCCAAAACTTCTCCGCGTATGCTCCCAGGTGGCCCACGCCAACAATAGGATGAGGCAGCCAACGTGGATCACCCAATGCCAGATCCACCGCTACGCCGCAGCCCAGTTGCCATGGTGTGACCATCATGCCAGCAGCGCCTCTAAAAGTTCCGGGCGCGAGTATTGCACTAACCAATCAGCCAGCCGTTCATACATGACGGACTTACTAGTTGTCTCGATCTTCAAATGCAGTAACTCAGCTACAACAGCCGCGTCTTCAAACGCTCCGTGAAGATAGGTACCCATCACTCCCGGCATGCGGCAGCCTTCTGGCGTGCCGTCTGCATGATAAGCAAATGGTTCCACGCCACCTGGGCGCGCCGTCTCGCCCATGTGAATTTCATAGCCCGTAAATGCAAGTCCGCCAGGAGTGCGGGCACTAACCACTCGAGTAACTTTAGGTGACCGAAGGACTGTACTTACAGGTAAAAGCCCTAAACCCTCAATAGCCCCAATCGCGGACTCCACGCTGTCAGGATCTTCAACACGTTGACCGAGAATTTGATAGCCGCCGCAGATTCCAACAATTTGCGCCCTGCCGGCATGTTGCTGGCGTACCCAGGCATCAAGCCCTTGCTGCTTTAACCAAGTCAAATCTTCAATCGTGTTTTTCGTTCCAGGCAGAAAAACCAAACGATACTGTTTCTCACTTGGCTTCTGAATCCAGGCCACATTACCCAGTGTTCGGAAGTCCGTGAAGTTAGAAATATGAGGCAGGCGAATTACCGCCACATCACCGTCAAGCGAACCTGTTTCATCAATTCCCAAACTATCTTCTTCATCCAGAACAATGGAAGGATCCAGCGGAAACACACCAAGGCATGGAATCCCTAACCGAGCTTCCAAGAATCGCACACCTTCATCGAACAAACTACGATCCCCCCGAAACCGATTTACCGCAAAGGCCTTCACCATTTCCCGATGCTCCGGCGGCAGCAGATCCATGGTACCCACCAACGAAGCAAACACGCCGCCGCGTTCAATATCGGCTACTAGCACCGCGTTCGCTTTCATCAATGCGGCCATCCGCAGATTCGTAATATCGCGAGCGCGCAAATTGACTTCGGCTACGCTGCCCGCCCCTTCAGCCACAATATGATCGAACTGATGCGCTAACCGCTGATAACTTTCCAAAGCCAATCCCAACAGTTTGTCTGAGTGAGTGTAATATTCCTTGGCCTCAACATTGGTCCACACGCGTCCATGCACGACCACTTGCGAACCAGTAGCTGAATTGGGTTTCAGCAGCACTGGGTTCATATCGGCCATCGCGGGCAATCCGCATGCTTCGGCTTGCATCGCCTGCGCACGTCCAATTTCGCCGCCCTCTACGCAAGGGTAGGAATTGTTCGACATGTTCTGCGCCTTGAATGGTGCCACCCGCACACCACGCCGGGCAAGCAAGCGGCAGAACGCCGCAGTGAACCAACTCTTGCCCACATGAGAAGCCGTGCCGCCAATGAAGAGTGCTTTTGCCATGGCTATGCCGGAACGTTCCATTCCTTTCGCCAATCCACAATCCCTTGTGAAACGGCATTGTAAATGGCCTGTCCAACGGCCGAGCCGATAGCGGTGTGCTTTCCGCCATACTGCATTCTTGCACCTGTTAACGGCCACGCCAACGCTAAGTAATCCGTGCCCGTGCCCGTTGCCTGCAACCCGGACTGAACACTTTTCAATCCGCTCTCCATGACCGCCAACGCCTTCGCTTCCGAGGCTAAACACAGCAGCTCCGTCGCCGCTTCAACCGTCACTGGAATTGAGCAACAAACAAGCATGTTGATGGTTCCCGGCATTTTCATCGGACCAGTGGGATCGCCTGCACGCAGCACATTGCTCATTCCTACAGTCCCCACTGCCCACGCGCCAATGCCGCTATCTCTCCCTGTCCCTTCTGTCCAGGAATGAGCCCGCCTACTGGTCATGAAAGCTGCTGCTCCTGCTAAGTCTTCGGCATGCATCTGTGCCTGCATCCACTCCACCGGATCACTTACACCGGCTATTTCATTGGGTTGTAAGTATAGCCACACCACTTGCGTAACTCGCTGCCAACCGCCGTTTACAATTGCCCAGCTGAACACTGCCCAAGGTTCTGCGAACGTCGCCAACAGCCAACGGTCCTTCGTCTCCAGGTGGTAGGGCTTGTCTACCAAGCCCTAGACCATTTCGGGCCGGGCGTATTTTCATCGCGCAGACGCGCATCCTTGCCCAGTTCTTTTTCTACTTGACGGCCAAACAACCAAAGCAAATCGGATAGCCGGTTCAAGTACCGCAACACATTCGGCTGTAACGGCAAGCCGTTTTCACCTAGACCCACAACCAGCCGCTCTGACCGTCGGCATACCGTTCGCGCTACATCAAATGCCGCCGATACCGGATCTTCTCCTGGCAGAGACCAGTCATTCAACATGCCCGGGATAGCCTCAATTTGATGAACGTGTGCTGTTAACGCGTCCACCATCGCATCGTCGACTTGGGGAATTCCCTTTGGACTTTCCGGCGGCGTTGAAATAGCGGAGGCAACTTTGAACAGCTCTTTCTGGATTCGTTTCGTAGCCGCGCACAGTTCTTCGTTCTGGCAGATGGACCGCGCAAATCCCATGCTGGAAATCAGCTCGTCCAATGTTCCAAAAGCTTCCACTCTTGGAGAGGACTTTGAAACACGGATGCCACCGGAAAGCCCAGTTTGTCCACCATCTCCACGCATTGTGGCTATTGACATTGAAATTCTCCTACTTGAAAAGTATCTGCAATCCGGTTAGAAAAGTGCCGCCTGGACCGCGGAAACCGTTTTCGTAAAATTGCTGGTTGAACAGGTTGTCAACCTTGGCATATCCCTTCAGCGTGTGCCTGTCACCATTCCAAAGTTGCCGGCTAACAACTAGATCCACCTTAGTGACTCCCGAGTATAAGTAGGCACGGGCTCTACCAGCAGCCGAAAGGGCATTGTAGTAATCGGAAGATTTATAAAGATCCACTGTGACGTCCGTTTTCTTGCCGAGTTGTTGATGCACCATCGCTGTCATCGAATGGGCTGGAACGCTTAGCGCGCCGAAAAATCCACGCACAGCTGTGTCCTGGTTGGTGTCCGCATTCACGTAAGAGTATGAGGCGCGGAATAGTGTCGATCGCAAAGGACGAAGTTCCCCAGCCATCTCCACGCCGCGCGATGTGCCGCCAGCACCGTTGAAGTAACCTGAGCTACGTCCAAACGGGTCAGTGGCTGCGCGAACCACCGATGCTGCCGAATCAAACTGGGTGATCTGCACAATCCGCGTGTAGAACCAAGTACCGCTTAATCGTAACTTGTCGTGCAGTAAGTACTGATCAATGCCGGCATCCACTGAGTTATAACGATCAGGCGAAAGCCGTGGATCTCCGTAAGCGCTGAATGCCACTGCGTTGGCAACCGAATCATAAAAGAAGCCCGAACCATACCTTTCGTACAAGCCAGGTGCCCGATAAGAGTTGCCTCCATGTGCTCTCAATTTCGTTCCGGAGCCAGGCAGGAAATAAGAAATCGCAACATCACCAGTAAGTGCCTGCGGTGGATTAACTAATGGAACCCTACTGTAATTGTTGAGCGTTCCAGTATAAATAAAGCTAGGCTGCTTCAGTGTGAATTGCTGCAACCGGCCCGATAAGGAAATCTGCAGACGCTGCTGTGCCAACGTGATTTGATTGGCGAAGTATGCCGCACTCGAACGCTGTGCTGCTTCCGTTCTTGTGGAAACTGTGCTCGGCGCAGGTAGCTTGTTGTCATCGGCATTCAAATAACCTTCGCGCTCAAACTCATATCCAGCAGTGAAGGAATACCATTGCCGCGGACGCCACATGATTTTAGTATCCGCCGTGTCAATGTTCCCTTGGAATTGACTAAAGTTTGAAACTAGTGGCTGGAATCCCGCCCCTGCCGGGCCGTTGCGGAAAATGCGATTCGTATGCACGCGCTGATAACTAGCCTGCCAATCTGTTGTGCCGCTTAGATGTTGACGATACACCAATGCGCCACTCCAGAATCGCGATGCACGGCGATTGTCTGGATCGTTCCGGTTGGGAATGAACGTCGCGTTGCCCACAGTGATTGGCAGCCCTAGTGCCGAACGCTTTACCTGATCGAATGCCAATGGGATAGCGCGTACAATTGTCTGGTTAGGAATGTTCGCAACAGGAATTCCAGAAGCAGTTGGACTGATGTTCGGTTGCACGAAATCGTCTGATACAAAAACCCTTCCCGATAGCGAAATCGATGGGGTAAACGTGTAGCGCGTGAAAGTTTGAAAACCGCTGCTGCGTGCCCGGTCGTCGCCATCCACGCCGCCAAGCACGTTCAAATGCAACAATCCGCCACTGAAGGTAAGGCGATTATCCTTCAGTCCGCCACTTGCAGTTGCGCGCCCGCGGATCAATCCAAGCATGCCGCCTTCCATTTGCAATCCACCATGAAACGCACCGCCGCCCTGATCGGTAACCACGTTCACAGTACCGCCAACCGCGTTGCTTCCATAGAGTGAAGAACCGGAGCCGCGCAGAACTTCCACGCGGTCAAAATTCACCACATTAAAAGTGGAAAGGAACGAACTGGAGTCGCCTTGAATAGTGGCCACATCGCGAAACCGTAGGCCATCAATCAGCACTGCCGTGGCATCTGCACGCAGTCCACGAATCCGAATTGAAGTAGCTTGCCCTGGCCCACCCAAATTCCGAATCAGCAATCCAGGCGTATCGCGCAACACTTCGCCCAGGCTATATTCATTGCGCTGTTCAATCTCCTCCGCATCAATGATAGTTGTGGCTTTTGAGACCTGATCTATAGTTTGTACTACTCCTTCGGCTGTCACTAAAACTCGCTGATCTACACCAGCAATTTTCAGTCGAACATCAATCGGTTTGCCGGATTCCACAGTCAAGGAAGCCTTTCGAAATCCATCCGCGGAAACTTCCAGCAGATAATTTCCAACGGCAACAGAGGGAAACGCAAACGACCCTTTGTCACTTCGAGTGCGCGCCAACGGGGCTCCCGCACCAGCGCGGTAGAGAACAAGTTCGGCACCGTCCACGCGTTCCCCTTGTGGGTCCTGCACTGTACCTTTTAATGGCGTCTGGGCTGTCAAAATTGCGCAGGATAAAATAATCCCTGCGAATATAGAAATTGTAGAAAGCTGGGTCATAGTCCCCGCCCCTCCTCTCGAGAGCAAAGTTAGTTCAGCCAATAGGCTGTTCCAGGCAGGTCTTCGGACTGAAGGGCGATTTGCCTACTCATTGCTACTTCCCAGCCGCTTTTCAGCTAAACCAGTGTAATCTGCAATTTTCGTTCCCTAACACCGCTGCGAGACAGTCCCGGATTCTAACCGGGTTCCCTTTTCAACACCCTTTTTCAAGAAGGGCGTACCGTGGAATTAAGAGAATAGCAGATAAATCGACCGTGTGCGAAGCTATTTGGTGCGTGACAGTACCAAATTTTCCCCAAACCTTCCGTGAAGATTTCCAGCAGCTTCTGCTGTGGCGTCGTGATGTCCGGCACTTTCTTACAAGTCCAGTGGATCCTATTTTGGTAGAAAACCTTCTGAGTCAGGCTATGCTCGCACCGTCCGTCGGTTTTTCGCAACCATGGCGCTGGGTCTTGGTTGATCAGCCCTCTCGCCGCTCTGCAATCATAGAAAATTTCGCTGCGGCCAACGCCAGTGCGCTTAAAGACTATCAAGGGGAACAAGCTGCGGAGTATGGTCGATTGAAGCTTGCCGGATTACTGGAAGCACCAGTGCACCTTGCCGTCTTCGCCGATCTGGCCACACCTGTTGGTTCTGGCCTCGGGCGTCAAACCATGCCACAGACCCTTTCCTGGTCAGTGGTCATGGCAATTCACACGCTTTGGTTGGCAGCACAAGTGGAAGGACTGGGCCTGGGTTGGGTTTCTATCTTAGATCCGGCTGCTGCACAAGCCAGTCTCGATGTACCAGCTTCTTGGACCTTCATGGCTTACCTTTGTTTGGGCTGGCCCGCCGAATTTAGCCAGGATCCGCTGCTTGAACGTGCAGGCTGGGAAAAACGACAACCGTCTGAACAGCTGGTTTTACGCAGATGATTATTCTTTCGTCGCAGCCGGATATTGCACTCTGATCGCCACCCGCGAGCCGCACTTTATCTCCATCGTTGCTGCTTCAAAACCAGGAGTCTTCAATGTTGCCTTTAGATTGTTGGATACCCCCCATCCTTCTCGCGGTCTGCCACTGGGCTTCTTATCGATGCGTTTATTTTCGTTCTCGTCATGGATCATTGCGATCGCATAACGGCCCGGTTTCATGTCTGCAATCACCACCTGGACATCTCCTGGTTTAGCGGGTGCCGCCTTCTGGCGGAAGGCCAGAGCATGCTTTTCCGGCCATCCGATTTTTGAGGTGAAAACCACAAAACCAATCACGCCCTTGTTTCCTAGCACTCCTTGCGCCACCAGCGTTACAGGGCAGTTTTCACTGGCCACTTGCTCTGCCGCCGAAATCGTAGATGCCAATAGAGCTGCCAAAATGAAAAAAACTCTCAATTTGTTTGTCACCTTCTTTTAGCTTAGAACTGTTTGCACCATGGAAATTATCGCCGCACTCTCCGCGTGCAGTAAACTGCATTTATGACCAGTGCTTCCCCAAGTATCGTACTCCCTGTTTCAAGTCATCGCTGTATTCGCCGCACGGAGAGGGATTCTTAAGTTGGCGCGCCCCTGGTTAATGCTGTTTGTTGCAATTCTGTTAACGGCTGCTTTCGGCTGGAAATTGCCTTTACTGCGAGTTGACAATACACCCGAACTCTGGTCGCCCACGGAATCCGCGGGCCTCCGCGATCTTAGAGAATTTCGAGACCGGTTCGGCGAAGATTCCTATATCTTGGCATTTGTCTACGGTGACAACTTCGCGTCCCGGGAAGCAGAGTGGCAGCAACTCACCTCAAAGCTATCTGCTGTTCCAGGCGTCGCTGCAGTTTTCACGCCGTCCTTTGTCAATCAGGAATCCGATGGTCCACCAATGCCGCTGCGCTACTACCTGACCAGTGAGGATGGCAAGTATGCTGGGCTGATCATTGTTCACAATACTGGGCTTCCAGTCTCGGAACGGAACGGCCTTGTCGATCGTTTGGAAGCGTTCTTCGAGGCCAATACGAGTGTTGGCTCGTTTCATTTGGGGGGTGCCGACGTCATCACGCACGACCTGGATGCAGGCTCCAGACGCTCGCTTCTTGGCTTTTCTCCAGTGGTGCTTGGCATGATGTGCCTAGTCCTCTACATCGCATCGCGGGAATGGCGGGCAGTTGCAGTTAGCTTGTTCTCAATTGTATTAGTAAGTCTATGGTCGCTGGGGCTGTTGGCTTATGCTGGACGTCCTCTGAACCTTGTCGTTGTTACCCTTCCCGCTATCCTGGCCGTGGTGACAATGACCCAGATCATGCACATTCTGGCGCGTTTCCATCAAATGCCGGCTCCTACCGGGCCAACGGATCACACTATGCGAGTTAGTTGGTGGCGCGACGCCTTGCAAGCTACATTCCGGCCCAACTTGCTTTGCGCTGTAACTACCGCAGCTGGATTTGCTTCACTAGGGACATCCCGCATTCCCCCTTTACGAGAACTGGGACTGCTCGCTGCCGCTGGAGTCATGTTCTCGTTCGCACTCAGTTACTCGCTTGTGCCTGCACTCCTGGCCGCAAGCTCCCGTGTCCTTCCCCGTGGTGCTGAGGCGCATCCTTGGTGGACCATGGCTCGCGCTACCGCGTATACAGAATGGCTGACCCGTCGCGGACCGGCAATCATAGGTATTTCCATTGCGGTTTCTATTCTTGCGTTGGCTGGAATGCGACAGTTGCGAGTAGAATCATTCATCCTTGAATTCTTTTCCCCCTCTCACCGCGTGCCCATCAACTATCACACCATCGAACAGAAACTACTTGGATTGACGCCTATTGAGCTCGTAGTGGAAGGCGACCCCAGCATCTTACTCACCGACAATACCCTGGAGGTTTATCGTAACTTGCTACAAAGCACTCTGCGCGAAGAGTCTCTAGTGAAGCAAGTTGTCTCTATCTTGCTTGAACCCACGCGCGCCCGAACTCTTGAGTTCAGCGTTCCCCCAGCCGAGTTACGAAAGGCGCTTGCTGAAGAAGGAGTACCTGACGGTGCCGGCGCGTTTCTGCATGTAGAAGGTGGCCGCTACTTTCTTCGCACTACTTTACTTGCTGCTACAGATTCTTCCAGTGCCGTTCACGGGCTGGTCAAACGAATGCGAGAACGCATTAGCCAGGCACTACCGTCCGGTGTTAGCGCCCGAGTCACCGGAAGCACTACTCTATTGATCGAAGGCCAGGTGCTATTGCTTGAAACGCAAATCTGGTCGTTTGCCGCAGCATTCGCTGCTATTGCTCTTGTCATTCTGATTGCATTCCGCTCCCTGCCATTCGCGCTTCTCGCTTTGCCCCCCAATCTGGTTCCCATTGGTGTAACTCTTGGATTCATGGGCTTCGCAAATATCCCCTTGAACACAGCCACCGTTACTGTTGCGGGAATTGCACTAGGTCTTGTTGTGGATGACACTATTCACATCCTGCACAACTGGATTCAGCAGCAGCGCTCCGGTGCCAGTTCCAAAGAGGCAGTCACACTTGCGCTTTTTGAAATTGGCAACCCCGCCGTGATGACTAGTATGGCCTTTGGCGCGGGCTTTGGCGTATTCGCATTTGCTCCTTTTCGCCCTACTATGTATTTTGGGTTGCTGATTGCAATGACTGCAATTACAGGCTTGTTCTGTGATGTGGTTCTTTTCCCGGCGATGCTATTGTGCCTTGGCAGAAAGCGTTAAAAGTGGATCAGGATTGAATCAATAACTTTATTTCCTCCCGGTTAGGAGGCAACCCAAACAAGCTCCACAAATTGGTGTCCCAACTCCAACATAAATCGCTTGCGGCAATCGATGATAGTGCCCGCTTTTGCGCCGATGTCAAAGGTAGATGCCACTCAGGCTTTGCGCCCTTTGCCGGATAGTATTCACAAAAATATTGTTTTACTGCTCCCACTGGTGGCTCGGCTCTCATCGATTCCAACTCCGCCATCACTTCGCTTCTTTCTTCAGTGGTACGTGCTTTTACCAAACGCCGCTGCAAGGATAGCGCCTGCTCCACGGTCACACCTGAAAACGCATAGTTGAAGTTGTTCGGACTCCACGGTTTTCCATTGTAGTAGTAACAAAACCCAATGGAACGAGTACTCCATTTTGGCCGCGCATCCTGAAATACAAGAATTAGCAGTTGCCTTGCAATTGTGATGGCGTCTTTTCCATCGGCGGATCCTGGTAATAGCGAAGTTAGGAATTCCAGTTGCCGCGCGCTGTTAAGTTGCATCCCAATGGCAACCACCTTGTCTGCGTCTGCTTTTTGCAGCCGTGCAGCAGGCGGCCAATAACGCACAATTTCTGCCAATGTTTCATCGATCTTTTGCCCAGCTAGAAACGCGCGCTGAAAAAGCTCCAATGACTCTGCCTCTTGGTTCTGACTGCTTTCAACCACCAGCTTTGACAACGTTTCGGCCAGGACTTCTCGCACCGTTGGTTCTGTTTCTTTCGCCAGTTGATCTCGAACCGCAATCTCAGCCTCCCGCGGTAACCCTTGCAGTGTACCCAGAATCCGTGCAGCAGCAGCACGCTCCTCTGTTTCTCCCGACGTTAGGGTTGCAAAAACAATAGGAAGGCCTTTCGCCAATTCGTCACGTATTTCTCCAGCCACTCGCGGTTCACAACAAACCTCGTCACAAGCAGATTCTGAAACTGCGTCCAACAACTGGATCAACGAAGAATGCCGCCCTTTCGCAAGAAGCTGCAGCAAGAAAGGGATAACTTTTGGGGTGGCCGAGTAGACAAAGCCGTGATGCCAAATCGTTCGCATCAGTTGCGCAAACGCACGGATTGCCAGATCTTCGCTGCCCGCGTGAGCCGCTGAAACTTCAATGCTTGTCAGATCCCCGCTCGACAATGCCTCCAGCATTTCAGGCACATCATCAGCAGCACCCAACGCATGACGGTATTGACTCCAGTCGACTTCTGCAAGCCCTGGAAAATTGGAATACTGCTCCGGCATACCTCCAATATCGGCTTAGGATTAGCTGAACTTTAGATTGGAAAAGTTGCGGTTACTGATTGCAACCCAATGAAAGGTCACTGCAAAATGGGGCCACGGAGAAAACTATGTTGAGGAATGACAAGGGGTGCGAATGGACAAAGCCATCCGCACCCCATTTTCTCGTCCCTTAGAAAAACATCTTCAAGGCAAATCGGATTTCACGCTCCCCCGATGCGCCTAGAATTTCCGTGTAGCCATTCAATGCGCGAATCGTACCGTCCGTGTTCCGGGTCAAGTTAGAAACCGTAGCGCCGGGGTTATTGAATCGAGGCGTGTTGGTGATGCCAAATGATTCTGCCCGGAATTGAAGCTTCACTCTTTCCGTTATCTGGAAGTTCCGGAAAACGCTGGCGTCCAGTTGGAAGGAACCAGGTCCACGCAAAATGTTTCGGCCTGTGTTTCCGTAACGAACCGCGGTTACTGGTGCGAAAGCTGCTGGGTCAAACCAACTCTTACCAGGTCCAACTTCTCCGGAAATCTTTACCTCAGCCAGTACTTGGTCTGCAGTTTGCGCATTGCCTGGAGCATTCAAGGAAGTGCCAGCCGTTCCAACAGTGAATGGCGAACCAGAATAAATGCTCATCACTCCGTTGGTCTGCCAACCGCCAAGAACCCATGCCGCCGGACCGCTCTGAAGCATTTTTTTGCCTCTGCCAAATGGAAGTTCGTAGACAGTGTACATCTGCAGGTTGTGGGTCCGGTCGAAGCCAGCTACTGCGCGATTGCGCCGCCAGTCGCTTGGTGTGTTCCAAGAAAGGCCAGAGTCATTGTTGTCGTTGAAATTGATGGCTTTTGACCAAGTGTAAGAAAGACCGAACATTCCGCTACCGGCGAATTGGCGGCGCAGTTGTGTCTGCAGCGAATTGTAATTCGAGGTGCTGAATGGCGTATACAAGCTGATAGTGCCAATGCGGCCTGGATACTTCAATGCCAATTCCCGGCCAGCGTTTCCAGTGCCTGGGGTGGCGCTGTTGATGTTCAACAACGCAGTCTGCCGGATGGCTCTAGTGCCAACATACCCTGTTTGCAGATTGAACCCACCGCCGATTTCCCTCTGAAAAGTGAGGTTGAAAGACTGAATATAACCACGGTTGAATTTCGCAGGAAACGTTGTGGTGCCAACAGCCAAAGGAAGATCAATCACACCTTGATTCAGCGAAGGACCCACTACGTTAGGGATCCCTGTGCGCAGTGTGCCAGCAGCCTGAAATGTAGTTGCGCCGCTAAATTGCGACGAGATTGTAGCCGGGTAGGAATCGCGCAAGCGGCGAAACGAATCCGGGTCGACGCTAATTCCATAGCCAGCACGAACCACGGTCTTTTCGTTAGCACGGTAGGCAATGCCCAAGCGTGGTGCCAACTGCCCAATACCAACGTCAACACCAGTGTCTGTGGGGGTGGAACCGACGCCACCTACAAGAACTTTATCTGTGGTCGGGTCGTATCGCTCCCCTCCGCGGTGATCGCGCGTCGCAAAAGGATAGCGTTCAAAACGCGTTCCGTAGCTGACCGTCAGCTTCCGATTTACCTGCCATTGATCACGCAGATAAAAACCATAGCCAGGCATCCGGACTGCGGCGGGGTTGACGTATTGCACGTCCTTCCCCATCGCTTGGGGCAAACCTAGTAAGAAGTCGGCATAGCCGTTGAATGCATTTCCGCCTGGTGCACCAGCTGCGTTAAGAACAGTCAGTCCGCCCGTAAAGTTGAAGCCTCCACGAGGACCGAAAGCGGCCTGCGGTTGAAAATGGTTGATTGTGTAGTAAGTATACTCGCCGCCAAAACGAATGGAATGCGAACCACGAATTACGCTCACATTGCCTGTTGCGGAATACTGGTTGTCTCGAAACAGAAAGGGATTGGAGACGTTCGGATTGCCAATGGCGGAAAAGCCGCTGATGTTGAAGCGAGGGTATCCACCTTGAAGCCGGTCGCCTCCGTTAGTGCCGGGAATCTTCAACGTATCCAAGCCATAGTTCTTGTCTATGTCGATGTTCTCCGCCGAAATACGCTGCCGCGTAAATCCAATATTGGCATCAAGCAGGATGGCCGGAGTAAGGGTGTACGTGCCACCAACCGCTGCAGTCTGAATAAAACCTGGGGCCTTCCCTGGTTGGCCGCCAGTCAACGCATCTCCAAGTGCTTTTTCAAGTGACGGCGGGTCGAAAATTTCGCTTGGTGAAAAGCTGTATCTTCCAAAAACGGAGGACTTATCGGACGGGTTATAGTTCACCTTAAAATCGGAGTTATCGCGGTTGAAAGAATAATTTCCAACGGCCAGGTAGTTTGATGGAAACACCGGCTGATTAGGATCTGGGATAAGGCCAGTCATGATGACCGAAGCAGGATCGAAGCGGCTGCTAGGGATGCGGTTATTTGGGAAGAGCGCCCGTCCCGTCCCGTTTGCAGCGCCAGTGGTGGGGTCATAAATATTCGTGCCGGTGCCAGAAAAATCGCCCTGGCGCAGACTGGCATTGGGAACAGTCCGGAAGGCCGATGCAAAGCGGCGGCGCGTTGTTCGCTCCCAATCCGCAAAAAAGAATAGTTTGTTCTTCTTGATTGGTCCGCCAAAAGTGCCGCCAAATTGGTTCAATAAATTCTTCGGCAACTGAGGCGAGTTGAAGAAAAAGTTACGAGCCTGTACCGCACTGTTGGTGTGATACCAATGGCCGGAGCCATGAAACTCGTTTGTTCCAGACTTAATGGAAACGTTGATCGCTGCGCCACCAGCCATGCCTTGTTCCGCATCGAAAGAATTCGATACAAGGTTCACCGCTTCAATGGCCTCAGCCGGTGGAACGTAAGCAATGATGTGGGGCAGCCATGGATAGCTCACCGTTGCACCATCCAGCCGCGTATTGTTGTTCGAATGCGATGCTCCGTTCACGTTGGTACCGAGGGAGCGCTGCGGATTTCCAGCATCTGAGTGCAATTCGGCGGGTGGCGAAAATCCGGGCAGAAGTTTATAAAGGTTCTGAAAGTTGCGGCCCTGCTGGCCACCAAAGGGCAGGTTCATTACCTGCGCTTTAGAAATCTGATGAAGCACGTCGGAGCGGTCTGTTTGCAAAGTGAGGGCGGAGGCGTTCACCGTGACGCTTTCATTGACAGCTGCCACCTGAAGGCGTGCGTCCATGCGGCGAATCGTGTTGGTGGTGATCGTTACACCATCCTGTACCACGGTGCCGAATGATGGTGCTGATACGGTTACCTTGTATAATCCTGCCTGCAGATCGTTGAACTGAAATGAACCGCGTTCGTCCGATGTGGCTTGACGAGTAACGCCGGTGTCCTTGTTCAAAGTTTCGATCTTGGCGTTAGGAACAGCCGCGCTGGTTGCATCAACCACTGAACCGGTTAGAGTACCGTAGAGTACCTGTGCGAACGTGGCGACACAAGTGAAAGACAAAGAAATGAGAAGTACCGTAATAGGTAGCGATGACTTTATCGAATTGCTCATAGTATTAACATCCTAGCGCAATATTCCGGCCAACCTTGACTTACACACTTCGGCCCACGCAACGGGGGCAGGATTTCCCCCACACGTACGCGTCACTCATCTGTTCTTCCGCCGTCACCACAGCCCTGCAGTTAAAGCATTCAACGTGGCCTGCCTCCTTCAATTCCGGAGTCAGCGCCACGCGGCGGTCAAATACAAAACAATCGCCCTTGTAGTGATCGCCGCCCACTTCCTCGAAATATTTCAGGATGCCGCCATCCAACTGGAATACATTGTCGAAGCCATGGTTCTGCATATATAGAACTGCTTTTTCGCAGCGAATCCCGCCGGTGCAAAAAGTAACTACGGTCTTATCTTTCAGCTCGCTCTCCAGTGCAGTCACCCATTCTGGAAATCTGCCAAAGGACTTTATCCCAGGGTTAAGCGCACCCTCAAAACTGCCGATGCTCACCTCAAAAGCGTTGCGAGTATCCACCATCAACACCGCCCGCCCACTGTCGTCGTGACCGGCATCCAACCAGCGTTTCAACTCAGCAGGCCGCACCGCCGGAGCACGCAAACCCAATGGACGCACCTGAGGCTGGCGCATAGTGATGATTTCCTTCTTAAGCTTCACCAGCATGCGGTTGAAGGGCTGATGGTCGGACCAGCTTTCCTTCGGCTCCAAGCCGGCAAAGCGCGCGTCAGTTCTTAACCACGCAACCCAGTTATGTAATTTTTCAGGTACTCCGGCCAGGAACAAATTGATGCCCTCTGGGGCAAGAAGAATCGTGCCTTTTAATCCGGCATCAACGCAAGCACGTCGAAGGGTTTCGCGCAGCACCGCCAAATCGACCAACTCAACAAAGCGGTATGCAGAGATGTTAAGAAACTCCATTTAAGCTCAACTTATAGCGTACAAGACAAGGCCTTCTGTGCGGAGATCAAACGCACCACTGCATCGCGGACCGGCAAAGCAAAGCTTTCCAACTGGCGCTCCTCATATCATCGTCTCGACTGCCACCCAAGCAGCCTGCTTTTTACAGCTCACATTCACGGTGCTCAGCCGTGTTTGCGATTCAGATTCCATTTAGAACGCCAGAGGATTTAATCAATCCGCGGATTTGATAGTTGGGAAGTTGCTGGCCAGCAATTTGTCTTCCTGAATCAAGAGTCTCATAGGATTTGAAAGCGCAGACTGCCGCTTTCTTGCAAGCGGATGAAAAGAGGGCAGATTGAGCTGGCCAAAGTGTTGTGATGCCTGTTTTCGGGACTGCAAAATTGCGTGAATTGGCTTTGTTTTTGTTTCTTCCCCGCTGTGCTAAACAAACCAGCGGAACGCGAACCACGCTGCGCCCAGCAATAGCAGCAACCATGCCACTGGACGTTCCCATTTTTGCGATGTCCGCAACCAAACAAAACCACCAAGTGCAACCAGAGCGGCTTCTATCAACATCGCTCCAAGCCATACGCCTGCTGCTGAAAGTTCTGTCTTTTGCACTATTGTTCCCAAAGCCAAGCCAGGGAACAATCCTACAATGGCAACCAACAACCATCGCGTCCCTGCTTTTGGCAGAAACAAAATTTCCACCGCTAAATATGCGACTGCCAGTGCCGATGCCAGTTCAAGAAATTTAGGATTGAACTTTCCGGCAATGGTCAGATTCAACAACGGCAGTAGTTGTCCCAGGAAGAAGCATCCGGCCAACACTGCGAACTCTTTCGCAGTGCGGGACGCTACAACAATCGCCACCAACAAAAGCAGCATTACTGGAGTAGTCAACAACCATTGCACGCCAGCCGCTGCTGCTTCGGCCACCTGCTCTGAGGCTGTCAAGGGACGGAATCGTAGTGGTGCCGAAGGGGTTGAAGCCTGCAGCACCGCATGGGCTGTGTTTTCCCCCCTCATCGCGCTCAGCACATGAACGTGATTCTGCGAAATAACGCGATGCCAACCAACATAGGCTTCAACTTCTTCCTCGGGTTGCGCTAATAAGTAAGTGCCGTCGCAACGATAAAACCCCTCGGCCTTGTCAGCCGTACAACTAGTCTTGATTGCCCGGGCCTCTCCAGACTTGGCGCGAAAGTGCACTTCATCGAAGAGACTTTTGCCGAAATTTGCAATGATGGGAATTTCGTACAGCGGAATGCGAGCTTCATATTTCAGCGATGCGCCTTCCACGTGCAAAGTGCTACTGCTCATACTCACCATGTGCGCATGTAACGGAAGGGCCAGCAGCGCTGCGGCACGCCACTTCATTTGTGCGCGGATCCCTTCACCGAAAGCCGCCACATAATTCGCAGAATGGCCATCAGTGGCACCGATAGCAGCATGCCTGGCACGCCCGCAATTTGTTCCCCGGCAAGCACACCGAAAAGCACCGCTACAGGGTGCACCTCAACGCCGGTACTCATCAGGTAAGGAGACACAACGTAATCCTGAAATATCCGGTAAACCACAAAGAACACAATCATCCAACCCCAATGTTCGTAGCCACTGGCTGATGCTACCACCGTGGCTGCAACCGCTCCCAGCAAGGGTCCAGCTACGGGAATGAATTCCAAAAACCCGGCGATGGTTGCCAACAAGAGTGCATAAGGCACCGAGGTAATCTCGAAGAAAAGCGCATAGGCGATAAATGCGGCAATCGCCAATCCAAACAACGCGCGAATGTAATGGCCAAGCAGGATGTGCACTTCTTCCAGGAAACGGTCAAAAATTCCCTGCTGCCTTTCTCCTTGAGACAAAGCCAGAATGTTGCCGCGAATCTCCGAAGCCTCCAATAGGAAAAAGAAACTCAAAATGGGAATCAGGATTACGTATAGCAGATGTCCCAAACCAGCAAGCAAGCTTTTTCCGGCAGACTGCAAAATAGGCAGTGCGTAATCGGCCAAGGAAGCCAACTGCGTGCGCGCCATTTCTTCAATCTGTGGACGATACACTTCGCCCCAACTTGGTAATGGAATTCTTGTTGATTTATCTGCCAATATCTGCGGAATGCGCACTGCCAGGCTTCCGGCTTCCTCCACGATCCGGCCGCCAAGGGTGACCCCAACCGAAATCAGAGCGGTAAGCAAAATTATATAGATCACACACACCGCAGCCCACCTGGGCAAACGGCCGCGGGCCCGCCTCATGAAAAAATCCACTGACGGCGCGATCATGTAGGCTAGCAATACCGCAATAATAAAAACAAGAATAGCTTCGCGGGCCGCATATACCAGCCACAAACCACCGGCAATTACGGCCACAGTCCAAGTTGCCTTAGCCGCTTTTGGGTCCAATCCAAGCATGAAACTTATGGTAGCAGCCGTATACTCAAAGGATGCAGGAATTGTTGGCCGAATGGCGCGAACTGGAAGAGAAGATCCGCCAGGGTGGTGGCTCCGCAAAAATTGCCAAGCAGCATAAGGAAGGTAAACTCACCGCGCGCGAACGAGTGGCGCAGTTGGTTGATTCTGATGCCCCACTACTTGAATTAGGTTCGCTGGTGGCTTGGGATAAGTATGATGGCCAGGCTCCGGCAGCAGGCGTGATTACTGTTTGCAGTCGCATCGAAGGGCGGCCGTCTGTGATTGTTGCTAACGATCAAACGGTGAAAGCCGGTGCCTGGTGGCCGGAAACCATTACTAAGATTTTGCGCGCCCAGGAAGTGGCCATGCGCAATCGGTTACCCATTGTGTATCTAGTGGATTCCGCCGGTGTCAACCTTCCCCTGCAGGATGGAATTTTCCCAGGTCAATATGGTGCCGCTCGTATTTTCTATTACAACTGCCTGATGCGCCGGAAATTGAAGGTGCCGCAGTTTGCCGCAGTAATGGGCATGTGCATTGCTGGTGGTGCCTACCTGCCTGCACTATCTGATGAAATCATAATGGTGGAAGGGACCAGCTTCATGGGCTTGGGTGGGCCAAATTTGGTGAAGGGTGCCACCGGCCAAGTGGTGGATGCTGAATCCTTAGGTGGCGCTTCCATGCATACTTCCATCAGTGGAGTGGCGCATTATAAAGCCAAGAACGATGCTGAATGTCTGCAAATGTTGCGCGCACGTTTCCGCAATCTCCCGCCTCCAAAGCAATTGCCAACAGGGGTGGCCCCGTCGAAAGAAGCAGAAGGTTTGTATGCCGCACTTCCTGAAAATCATCGCCTGCCATATGATATGGAAAATGTGCTGGCGCGCATTTTTGACGCTGGAGACTTTGTGGAATTTCAACCGGACTTCGCACCTGAAATGCTGTGCGCGATGGCTCGACTGGAAGGCCGCTCCGTTGCAGTTATCGCCAATCGCCGAGGCTTCTTGAAATCACAAGGCCGCCCACGGATTGGTGGCATCGTCTATACCGAATCAGCACGAAAGGTGGCCTATTTTGTCGAAAACGCCGAACGGCTTGGACGGCCGATTCTATACTTCCAAGACGTTTCTGGATTCATGGTTGGCAGCGAACAGGAACAAGGCGGCATCATCCGCGCCGGTGCGGAAATGGTGGAGAGCATGGCCTGCGCCACTGTTCCTAAAATTGTTCTAACCATCAATCACGCATCCGGCGCAGGTTACTATGCAATGGCTGCGCAAGGGTTCGATCCAAACTTTACATTAGCTTGGCCCACTGCTCGCATCGGTGTGATGGAAGGTGATTCCGCTGTACAAGCTGTGCATGGTCCCGAACTTGAAAAATTGAAAGCCGGTGGGCAAGAAATACCTGCTGAGCTGCAAGAAAAGATCAAGAGCACACGCGCCGATTATGATCGTTGGTTGGACGCCCGCTACGCCGCCGCTCGCGGCCATGTGGATGCGCTGATCGATCCCATTGCGACTCGCACGGTGCTGGTTTTCACACTGGAACTTGCTACAGCCTCCGGGCATCGTGAACATCTTATTCTGGAGACATTATGATACGCATCGCCAATGGACAAGGCTTTTGGGGCGATTGGCTGGAAGCCCCTGTCCGGCTTGTGGAACAAGGTCCGCTGGATTACTTGACGCTGGACTACTTGGCGGAAGTAACCATGTCGATCGTGCAAAAGCAGAAACAGGCAGATCCCAATTTAGGCTATGCCCGCGACTTTCCGCCGCTGATTGGACGCATAGCCAAAATGCTGCTGGAGCGCCGTGTGCGAGTGATCGCCAATGCTGGTGGCGTGAATCCAATTGCCTGTGCCCGCGAAGTCCGCCGCTTGGCGCCAGGGTTGAAAGTGGCCGTGGTGTTGGGTGATGATGTATTTCCGCAACTGGATAGTTTCATCGAACAAGGCCACGCCATGGCCAGCATGGATACCGGTGAACCGCTGTCGTCTATTCGCGAAAAGGTGCTAAGCGCCAATGCTTACATCGGCGCATTTCCCTTGGCCGAAGCTCTGGCCACTGGCGCGGATGTGGTGATCACGGGCCGTTCCACCGATACGGCTTTGGCACTGGCTCCGATGGTTCACGAGTTTGGTTGGAAGATCGACGACTTTCATAAACTGGCGGCTGGAACGGTTGCCGGGCACATCATCGAATGTGGTGCGCAATCGACAGGCGGCAACTGCCAGGCAGATTGGAAGACCATTCCTGATTTCGCCAACATCGGCTATCCCATTGTGGAAGCCGAACCCGATGGGACCTTTGCTGTTACAAAGCATAAAGGCACCGGTGGTCGTGTTTCACTGGATACGGTGAAAGAGCAACTGCTCTACGAATTGGGCGACCCGAAGAACTACATTACTCCTGATTGCATTGCCGATTTCACTACTATTCAACTGAAGCAGGACGGAGCGGATCGCGTTCGGGTCAGTGGGATTCAAGGCCGTCCGGCAACTACCACAGCGAAGCTTTCCATTAGCTATTTGCATGGTTACAAAGCCATCGGGTCGTTAGTCTATAGCTGGCCCGATGCACTGGAAAAAGCGCAGGTAGCCGACCGGATTGTGCGAGAGCGGTTGAAAAACCTGGGCCTTTCGTTTGACGAAATCTATACTGAATACCTGGGCGTGAATGCGTGCCATGGTTCAGCAGCTCCAACGGTGGAACAGATTCCAGAAGTGCAGCTTCGCATTGGAGTCCGAGGCATGGATAAGAAAGCCATTGACCGGTTTACTCGCGAACTGGTGCCGCTGGTATTGAACGGTCCACCAACTGCAACCGGATTTGGCGATGGCCGTCCTCCGGTACGCGAAGTTGTGGCTTACTGGCCAGCACTAGTTCCGAAGAACCTGATTGAAACCCGCGTGGAGGTGGTGGAATGAGAATTCCTCTGCACAAAATTGCCCATGCCCGTAGCGGCGATAAAGGCGATGCATCTAACATTGGACTCATTGCCTACAAGCCGGAAAACTATACTATGCTTGCAAGAGAAGTAACGGCAGCACGCGTGAAGGAACATTTTAGCGACTTAGTAAAAGGCGATGTGGTTCGCTACGAACTGCCCAATCTTGGTGCGTTGAACTTTCTGTTATATGAAGCTTTGGGCGGTGGCGGAACATTATCGCTTCGGATCGACGCCCAAGGGAAAACCATGGGTGCTGGTTTGCTTTCCATGGAGATTGAAGTGGGAGAAACCGAACTGGCATGAGCCAACTGCTGGAAGTTACTCGCGAAGGCCGCGTGCTGCGGTTGACTTTGTCACGTCCTGAAAAGCGCAACGCCTTAAATCAGGAATTGTGCCAGGCATTGGTGGATCAATTTGAAGGTGCGCAGCAGAACCAATCAATCGGAGCCATTCTATTGGATGCCAAAGGTGATGTATTTTGCTCCGGCATGGATCTGGAAGAGGCGCTGAAAGCTGGCCCAACGGAAGGGTTGACTCTACACGATAGGCTATTCACCATCGGCAGCCGTTCGGCGAAGCCGATCGTCGCTGCAGTCCACGGTCCGGCCATTGCGGGTGGAACGGGCCTTGTGGCAAATGCGCATATCGCTTTGGCAGCGCACGGTTCCAGTTTCGGCGTAACCGAGCTTCGGGTGGGCATGTGGCCCTTTGTGATTTCCCGCGCCCTAGTTTCTGCATTGGGTGAGCGGCGAGCCTTGGAACTTACATTGAGCGCTCGCATCTTTGCTGCAACAGAAGCGAAGGATTATGGTTTGGTCCACGAAGTGGTACCACCCATGGAACTGGAAGAACGTGCTTTTACGGTAGCAACACAATTGGCGAATTGGCCATCTTCGGTGATGCGTTTTGGAATGGCCTATACCCATCAGGCTCGCTTAGTTGACCAGGAACGTGCCGGACAAATAGCACTAGCACTGCGTGCGGAAAACTTTCGCAATGTCGACTTTGCCGAAGGCGCTAAGGCTTTCAAAGAGAAGCGCCGCCCTCAGTGGCCCTCCAATCAAGGAAATCAGTAGATGCGTTTTGCCCTCTTGCTATTACCTGCGCTGCTTGTTGCAGAAACAGTATCTTTGCCTGGATTAAAGCAGCCTGTTGAAGTGCTGCGGGATAAGTGGGGTGTGCCTCACATCTACGCTCAATCGAGTGACGACCTTTTTTTCGCGCAAGGCTATATGGCTGGGCGCGACCGCATGTTTCAACTGGATCTATGGCGGCGCTCGGGTATTGGGCGGCTTTCCGAGGTGTTGGGTCCCAGCTTTTTGGAACGCGACCGCATTGCCCAACTCCTGCGCTTTCGCGGCGATTTCAATGCGGAATGGACCAGCTACGCGCCAGACACTTGGCAGATTGCCGTGGCTTTTACGAATGGCATTAACTCCTACATTCAATCCCGCCAAGGTAAATTTACTAGTGATTTTGACGCAGCAGGTTACAAGCCGGGACAGTGGGATCCGAACGATATTTTGACTCGCATTCCAGCGTTAAGCATGTTGCTCAATCTTACGAATGAAGTGCAGCGGTCCTTGGATATTCAACAGTTCGGCCTTGAAAAGGTTAATCAGTATCTTCCTGTCGATCCCAAAATTCCCATTGAAATTCCCAAGGGCCTCAATCTCAAGGATGTGCCGTTGGAGGCGTTTCGCGATTTGATAATGGCTTCCACGGGTCCGGAAATTAATGAGCTTTCGGGCAGCAATAATTGGGTGGTTTCCGGCAGCATGTCGCAAACCGGAAAGCCTCTGTTGGCCAGCGATCCGCATCGCAGCCTGTTGATTCCCTCACTGCGGAGAACCGTGCATTTGGTGGCACCGGGTTGGAACGTCATCGGTGCTGGAGAACCGGCCTTGCCTGGTGTTGCACTCGGTCATAACGATCGCATTGGCTTCGGATTCACTATTGCTGGGATTGACCAGATGGATGTTTATGTAGAGACGTTGCATGCAAGCGATGATTCCCAATACAGCTACAAAGGCCAATGGAAAAAGATGACTTCCGAACGTCAAACCATCCCAATTCGCGGTGGTCGCAGCGAAGTGGTCGAATTGGAATGGACAATCCACGGGCCTGTCTTTTATAAGGACAAGCGAAACCGCAAAGCACTCGCCCTGCGATGGGTTGGGCAAGAGCCGGGTACAGCTGGTTATTTGGCTAGCCTTTCATTAATGCGGGCGCGCAATTGGCCGGAGTTCACAACTGCAATGGCCCGCTTCAAAGCGCCAACAGAGAACATGTTGTACGCTGACGTGGATGGCAACATTGGCTTTGTTGTTGCTGGAATGGCACCTATTCGGAAGGGCTGGCATGGTTTGCTTCCAGTACCCGGCCACTCTGGTGAGTACGAATGGCAGGGGTTTCTGAATCCTGCTTTGTTGCCGCAGTCTTTCAATCCGCCAGCGAACAAGTTAGTAACTGCCAATAACAACATTTTGCCGCCGGATTACGCTCATGAGTTGCAGTATGAATGGGCTCCTTCGTTTCGCGCGGACCGGATCAAGCAGGTTTTGTCGGGCAAGACAAAATGGAATATTACAGATTTCGAAAAGCTGCAACATGACACACAATCAGCGCCCGCTAAGCGGTTGCAAAAGATCTATCGTACTTTGAAAATTCCTCCTATTAAATTAAGTGCCCGGGTGTTGGAAAAATTTCTAGCATGGGACTGCAATATTGCTTCCGATTCGAACATGGCGTTTCTATACGAGTTGATTTCGGCGCGGATTGGAGCTTTATTGGTGCAGCCGCCGGAGCTAGGTGTGCGGATGCCTCTATCGCAGGTTCTGGACATGTTAGAGTCCAACCCCAACCCCGAAGCTTTGGAAAAAGCTCTGGAATTTACAATCAGCGATTTGAACCGGAACATGGGTCCTGAAATTGACAAGTGGCAGTGGGGGCGTTTTCATTCTTTGACGTTTCAGCATCCTCTGAAAAAAGCGGAATTCAATCGCGGTCCAATGCATCGCCCTGGTGATGCGAATACGGTGAATGCCGCTGGCGGCGCGAACTTCCGGCAGACGGCGGGGGCCAGTTACCGGCAGATCCTGGATGTGGCGGATTGGGATAGAAGCGTGATGACCAATGTGCCTGGCGAATCGGGCGATCCGGCAAGTCCGCATTATTCAGACTTGTTGAATGACTGGCAGACGGGTAAGTATCATCCCATGCCATTTAGCCGCAAAGCAGTGGAAGCGGCGATGGAAGAGAAGATTCTGTTGACGCCGCGCTGATTCGCCGCGTGAGCGATAGATTTTGAGTGCAATATGATTTCGCTTATGACGTGAATGCAAGAAATCTGAACGGGCCTCTGTAACACCCTTAGAAAGAATCCTATTCCCTATTTGCTCCTTTCCATTCCCCGATATGAGAAATAGGCGAGGAGTCACGCAATGAGTTCAATTGGCAGCACCATCAATTCCATCAACACGTCTTTGTTGAGCGAGATCCAATCTTTATCAGCAACTAAAACAGCCGACAAAAGCGCAAAGGCCAGACCGCCAGTTGCCGGTGCTGATCGGGTGGATTTTTCTAAAGTAGGAAAAGTATTCAGCGAATTGGAGCAATTACAAAAATCTGATCCAGTTGGGTTGAAGCAAGTGCTGACCGATGCAGCTTCCAAATTGAACGAAGCGGCAAATCAAACAACCGATCCTAAGACGGCTTCTTTCCTGAATGATTTGGCCGGCCGTTTTGAAAAGGCGGCGGATACAGGGGACCTAACTTCCCTTCGTCAGCAGGCACGGTCTGGTGTGAGCGGTCCTGGTGGCCATCATGGCCATCACCACCATGTTCAAGAGGCAGACAACAATTCCGATGATCAGTCAAGCAGCGCAACTTCAAAGCCTCCACCCCGATTGTTGGGTCCTCCCGCACTACCTCCTCCGCCGGCACCTCCCGAGGTTACCAAGGCGAATGAAGAATCAACGGACAATCTGGCAATTACTACTGAAGCGACGCAGCCTTCGCGTGAGGAACGGTTTCTGCCTGCAACGGAGCCAACTACTGAATCGTTCATTGCGAGCACGCGAGAAGAACGATCACAAACCAGCATTCCCGCACCGGGCGAACATCTAACATCCAGCCCTGAGACCGTTAGTTTGCTTGGTCCCCCGGAGCCAGCACCTATTGAAAACGTTGCAGGTAAATATCATGCGGATAGATATGCATTTCACGACGTCCAAAAAGCGGACAACTATTCGGAGGACGGCGGAAGCAGCACGCCGATTGCTGCTACCCCAAGCGAATACATAACCAATACTGAGCCTAGTCAGTTTTCGCAGGCCGATCGATTCCTTCCTCCGCCCGAGCCACCTAATGAATCGTCCCTTCGAAGCACTCGAGAAGAACTATCACAATCCACAAGTCCCGCAAACACGGTGGCCTCCATTCTCACTTCCAGCCCAGAAGGAACGGACAGCGGACGCATCGGCAGATTGCTTCTTCAATTCGTATCCAACAATTCCAATGACGCTTCCTAGCGGACCTGCCGTTTTTCACTTCACAGGTTATAAGCTAAGGTAACCCCTGTTCCGCAAATTCATGGGAATGCACTTCAAGTAAATTACTTTGCAGTCGCACTGAAGGCGTATAGGGCAGTGGCGGTTCGTACCCATATTTGACCATCCGCTATAGCGGGAGTGGCGAATACTTCCTCGCCGAAATCTCCGGATGAAGCGATGCCCCAATCGCCGCCAGCTTCCAGGACCGTCACATTTCCGTTGCGGCTGATCATGTACACTTTGCCGTCGCCAGCCACCGGGGATGCATAATATTCGTCCAATGCCTGGGGTAGGCGGCCTTGCTTGATCATTTTGCCCGACGCTGCTTCGAGGGTTTGAAGAATGCCCCCATTGCGGATCAAATACAGCACGCCGCGATAGTTCAAAATTCCGGGCACATCGGGCAACGATTTGTCGTAGCGCCACAAAACGTGGGTGGTTGTGATGTCGCCTTTACCGCCCATCTTGATAGCCATAGCGGCATTAGACGAGGTTCGCCGCATTCTGTAATACTGCCAATCCCGAGCGTCCAGCAGGCCGTCTTTATCAAGATCCTGCATGTCCCAAGTGCCGGGATGCCAATTGCGCGGGACCTCCTCCTTCGATAGTTTTCCATCGCCGTTTTTGTCGAACTTGGAGACCATTTCTGCGAACTCAGGGAGTTCAATACGCTCAGAGGGCTCGCCGCCGGGGGCCCAACCGTTGAAGTAGAGCGTGTCGCCATTCATCACGGGAGTTGATTTCACCTGATAAGTAAACCCGCGCATCCACCAAATTAATTCGCCGGTTGCCACGTCGTAACTATTCATTTGATAGGAGCCTGGAACGACTAGCTCGGTGTGTCCGCTAGGGTTCCGGTATAGGATTGGTGTGGAAAAGCTATGCACCATTTCCGGACGCTCCACACGCCAGAGTTTCTTGCCGGAATCTTTGTCAACGGCGATTAGGAATGCTTGCTGATCCTGATCACAAATCATCAGCAGTGAGTTGCCGGAGAGCACTGGGGATGCACCCATGCCGTGAAAGTTGGTGAAGGGGCCGAGGGGCAATTTCCAGCGTTCTTTACCATCGGCGTCGTAGGAAATCAGCCCGTAGCCTGCGAAGAATACGTAGACATTTTTGCCGTCGGTGGTCGGGGAAGGGGAGGCTGGATCGTTGAGGGTGTGGCGCTTTTCTTCGCGATTCATTGGTGCTGGACGGCTCCACAGAAGCTTGCCGGTTTGGCGGTGGAGGGCGAAGGTGATGAGGTTGCCGTTCTCATGACCGGTGAGGAAAATACGATTGCTGCTGACGGCGGGGGACGACTTACCGCGGGCGATGCTGGTTTTCCAGATGACGTTTTTGGCGGGGCCGATTTCGCGAGGCAGGGCGTTTCCATCGGCGATACCAGAGGCATTGAGGCCGCGAAACCCTGGCCATTCGGTGGAGGTTGCCATGGCGAAGGTGAGGCAAAAAAGGAAGTAACGCACGCGGTTATTATATCTTGCGAGTTATGGGGATGATGCCATTTTGATCATTTGGGTTCGTTTTGCGCAACGTTGGATCAGCAAAACTGGGGATCATCAGCACCCTTATAACAAATCTGATATGCCTTCCAGTCTAAAAGGGGGGGCGCCAGCGGAGGCCTGGGAAGCGGCCGAAATCGGAATTGGTGGTTACCCACTCGCAGCCCCATTCGATTGCTAATGCAGCTAGCCATGCATCGGCAACCTGATTTCCTTTTGCTTGGCTCTTCAGGCACAGATCGTTGAATATCGACCAGTGCCGTGGGCCGGGTTGGATTACTTGGCAATGTTCTGGTGCCATCACGTCGCGGCAGAACTGTAAGACTTCTTCAAGCTGCGCCGGTCGCGAATAGACGGCTCGATTGGTTGCAATCCTGACTACGGTGCTCAAAACCTGGGGCGACATTCCATAGGGTTGATCGCCGTTCAGCACCGAATCGAGCCAGGATCCGTACCGCGCGTAACCAGGCGAGGCGTCGTTGAAGGCGTAGAGTAGCACTGCGGAATCGGGTAGGATCACTTAGCCCGCTCCATGGCATCGGCAACCTGTGAATTGTTGTTTAGATTGATGCCCGATTGCGGCAGACCCTGCTCGCTATTTCGTTGGAAGGTGTACTTTGGGCGCTCTGTTGGTGGGCGATCGCTTTTCGATAAAGCCATGCGGAGCCCTTCCTCTATAAGCGTGGTTAATGTCTTGCCGCTGCGGGAAACTTCTTCTTTGACGCGCAACATCAAGGGTTCGGGGAGGCGAACTGTGGTTCTAGACATGCTATGTCTAGACATACCACTACATATGTCTGTATGTCAATTGTTTGCAAATCTAACAAATAGAATGAGTAGTCCCAGAAGTGCGCTTAGAAATGAAATTGCACCCAGTTGAAAGGCTCTGTTGTGATATTGGAAGGTCACTTGATGTAAGCCGGCAGAAAGTGCCACTCCACGGACGACTCCGTACGCTTCAATGACCGGTTCCGGTTTGCCATCCACCAAGGCTTCCCAGCCGGGAAAATAGGTATCACCAAGGATTAGCACCCCGGGGCATGTCATGTTCGACTCGATCACAACCCGCGTAGGTTCGTAGTTGAGGAGCTTGGTGGAATCGGTTCCACATGAGGTGTTTCCCAGAGGGACGACAGGGGAATTGCCGAGGACGAACATCAGCTTGTGGACATCCATATCCTTGTGGTTCAGAACGAATCGGGCATCGGTGGGCTTTTCCAACGGCATGATGGTGCGGACGGTCCAAACGCGGGAAGGGAAGCGTGGATTGCGGTAGACGTTGATGCCGGAAGTGCTGCGGAATACCAGATCCCAATTCGGCTGCGGCGGTTCCTTGCCAATGGAGTGAGTGATGGCGAACAGGTCGCGGCCCTGGTCGCTATTCAAATCGAGCCGCATGTGGTTGGTGGTGATGCTGGCCAGGTAACCGTAACTTTGATTGATGCCATGCTGATTGCCGAAGTTGTAGGGGACTAGTTTTTCATCGATCAAAACGCGCACCGGTTGCGGGGCCTGTGTCTTTAGGTAGACGGCAATATCGTCATGGGATGTGAGGAGCTTTAGCGGAGAGGTGTGGGGCTCCAGTTGATTGGGCATGTTGTAAGTGGCCTCGTTACTGAGCTCGGTTAGTGCCAGGGCAATTACTGCGGTGCCGAACATGGTACGGCTGAGCCCACTGTTACGGAAGGCGGTTAGCGTGGCGGCGAGTAAGAGTCCGAGAAACGCGGCCATAATGGGTCGGTCTTCAGGCTGTGCATCCATTCCGCGAAGGGCGGCGGATGCGGCGAATGCAAGGAGGACTAGCGTGCAGAGGGCGGTTAGTGTCCAGATGGCGCGTTGGATCAAGACGTGCTCGCGCAGGTCGGTGAATTGGTCAAACCCATAGGCGGCAAGAACAGAGAATGAGAGGCTGAACAAAACCATGGCGGAGTGCGGGGACCGGGCTTTTTCAAACATGGGGGCCCAGGTGTAGAGAATGCCGTGAAGAATGCTGTGATGTCCGAGGGCGAGCAACACGCCGGCGAGGCCGAGCAGTGT
>JAYUSZ010000198.1:0-31126 GCA_043755435.1 Bryobacterales bacterium
ATCTTGCCATCTTTGATCAACAATGCGCCTTTCTGAATGACGGTGCCATCGCCTTGAAAAATACGTGCGCCGCGAATGAGAAAGGTTCGACTGCGGCGCAAGGAGCGGGAAAGCTGCTTGTTTTTTGCGATGTTCTCTTGGCTATAGGATTGATACACGCCCAAGACCAGGAACGGTGCCATGGCGGCCAGTAGCCACACTTTTCCGGAAGTCCGAATCTTGTCTTCCTTTTCCCAACGGAAGAGTTTTACGGATAGAAACGATGCCAAAATGATGGTTGAGATCATGGCCATCAGTGCCATCCAATTGGCAGCAATGGTTTCGTTCTTAATCAGAATTCCTTGCATGCCGTTGTAGAGATGAGAGGCCGGCAGGAATTGGGCAACTGACTGGAGCCATACGGGCATGGCGTCCATGGGAAATGTGGCTCCGCTCAAGAACAACATGGGCAGGTAGAGCATTTGAATCACAATCTGACTTTCCTGCATGGAGTTCACGACGCTGGCCACAATCATGCCTAGCGCGCGGAACGCCATTACAGCGAATGCTAGAAAAATGAAAAGTGAAAAAGGGCGCGAGGGCCAGGGCATTCCATAAACGAAGTGGGCCAAGGTGATGATCAACGAGGCGGATGGAACGTAGTTCACTAGCCCGGTGACCAGCGAGGAAACAACGATGGGTGCAGCGGTGGTGGGGGCCACTTTGTAACGGCGCAGAATCCCAGTTTCACGTTCACTGACAGCACGCATACCGGCACCGAAAAAACCATTGCCCAGCACACCAATGATCAGCACGCTGGAAACCACTTGTACAATGCCGCCGCCAATCCCACTGCCGTAAATCTGAGCAAAGATGAAAAAAAACATCAGGGGAAACGCATAGCCGAAAAATAGCGCCATGCGGTCGCGAGAGGTGAGTTTCAGATTGATGAGAATACTGACGATGTACTTGTTCATTCGCGTAGCCTTTTGCCTGTCAGTTGAAGGAAAACGTCTTCCAACGTTCCGCGCTTCAGGTGGATATCGGCCAATTCTAGACCCAGTTGATCGATATACTTCACCAGTTCCACCATGGCTCTGGCGGGTTTTTTGGCAGTCACAACAATGTGTTTGCGATCTTCGCTGATATCGATCCGCTCTGCGGCGATTTCTTTTGGTAGATCCCCGGGGGGAAGCGGTTGTTCGATTTTCACTTCAACAATGGAAGCGCCGAGAGTTGCCGCCATCAGTTCTTTGGGCGAACCGTGAGCGATGATTTTTCCTTGGTCAATAATTGCTACGCGATCGCAGAGACGCTCCGCCTCTTCAATGTAGTGAGTGGTGAGGATGATGGAGCGTTTGTCGTCGCGCAGTTCTTGAATCAGCCCGTGAATTTCTAAACGGACTTGAGGGTCAAGGCCGGTGGTTGGTTCATCGAGAAAAATCAATTGCGGATCGTTGATCATGGCCAAGGCAAGGTGCAAGCGCTGCTTTTGGCCACCGGAGAGTTGGCTGTAGTAGGTATTGCGCTTTTCTCCGAGTTGCAAGCGATCGAGCAATTTGTTGGCGTCGACTGTACGAGAGTAGAACGACGCGAACAGAGTCATCGATTCGAAGAGCGTGATTTTCTCCGGCAAATTTGTGGATTGCAGGCAGACGCCAATACGATCCTTCAGAGCTTTGACGTCGACACCGGGATCATAGCCGAGCACTTTGACGTCACCAGAAGTGCGCGCACGGATGCCTTCCAGAATTTCGACGGTAGTGGTTTTCCCAGCGCCATTGGGGCCAAGGAGACCAAATACTTCGCCCGGTTGAACATCGAAGTCAATTCCGCGAACAGCTTCAAACGTATCGTAGGATTTGTGCAGATCACGAACAGAGATGGCAGGCGTCATAGTATTGATATGAACTTAGGATGGTTTCGTTCGCGGCGGAGTAATTTATTTCTGAGATGCCAGGACTGCGATTGAAGCGCGACAGAAAGCGGGCAAGTCCTCGGGCTTGCGGCTGGTGACAAGATTGCGGTCAATGACGACCTCCTGATCAACCCAATCAGCTCCGGCGTTAGTGCAATCGTCCTTGATGGCGAAAAAGCATGTGAGCTTGCGGCCTTTAAGCATACGCGAAGAACATAAAACCCAGGGACCGTGGCAGATTGCGGCCACTAATTTTCGTTGAGCATCCATGTCGTGGACGAATTGGGTAGCTTTGGGGTAGCGACGAATATGATCGGGAGCGAAGCCACCAGGAACAATTACACCGTCGTACTCGGCGGTGTTGGCTTCGTCATAGGATAGCTTGGCAACGCAAGGATAGCCTAACTTGCTGGTGTAGGTTTTGCCTTTTTCAGCACCGATGGTAACTACAGTTGCCCCGGCTTCTTCCAACCGGTAGAGCGGATACCAAACTTCCATTTCCTGATAGACGTTATCCACCAACAGCGCCACGCGTTTGCCTGTGAGTTCCATAAGACCCTATTGTAGACCGCGCCCGAACTTATTGGAACGAGCGATCATTTCAAAATGGTGAAATATGATCTTCGTTACCTCTGGCACGGGACTTTTATCAAGAGCGAGAAAAGTTCCGGCAACGCTGAGTGCAAATGGGCGCTTGTCCAAGTACACAACACCTGTTTCGCAAAGAACGCCTGTTAATTGGCCGGGCTTTGCGGCGACGCGGATTGCGGAGGGAATGGCGGCGCGCATATCTGCTTTCACTCGGGACATAATTTCCAACATTTCGCCGGAAGCGGCTTTATCGACAACTTCACCGCGGTAAAGCTTGGCGGCGAGCGTGGCCATTTCAAGAGGAGTGGAAACATTTTCCTCATTTCGCGTGGCAGCAGCAATGTCAATCATTTTGCGCTGCAATCGAGTATGGCGAAGTTGCAGGGTCTCTGTAGAGCGGTTGACATTGGCCATGCCCACCAATTGAATCAGCTTGTTGGTTGCGGCGTTGTCACTAGCCACAATCATTGCTTCCACCAACTCACGGACGGTAATTCTTCCGGCGGACTTGGCGGCAGTTTCGAATCGCTCACTACTATCGACAACCTCTGCGGGTGTGATGGTGATGGACTGGTCAATTTTCAGTTTGCCCAGGCGGAGATCGCGAAACACCTGGATCATGATGGGAATTTTAATGGAACTGGCTTGGGGGAAAACGATGTTTCCATTAAAAGAAATAGTTTGGCCAGTTGTGAGGTCAATGGCTGCGAATCCAAGAACTCCATCCATGGCAGAGGCGACGGCTTCAATTTGTTTGAGCGTTCTTTTTTCAAGGAGGTCTTGGACGGAGGTTTGACTGAATCCAGAGATAGCGAGAGTGCAAGCGAATATCAGGAGGCGATACATCTGCTTATATTACCGCCACATTGCTTTCCGTTACACTAGTGGAACTATGCAGGATTACGAAAAACTTGGCGTCTTCTATTTGGGGCGCACGGACAAAGGTCCGCTTCTGTACAACTCGAAAGATCTGGTGACGCACGCAGTTTGCGTTGGGATGACGGGGAGTGGCAAGACCGGGTTATGCGTGGATTTATTGGAAGAAGCGGCGATTGACGGCGTGCCTGCGTTGGTGATTGATCCGAAAGGCGACTTGTCAAATCTGCTGCTGCAATTCCCTGAACTGCGCGGCGAGGATTTCGGACCATGGGTTGCGGAAGAAGAGGCGCAGAAGCAGGGGATTTCTAAAGAACAGTTTGCGGCGAACACTGCGAAATCCTGGAAGGAAGGCTTGGCGAAGTGGGACCAGGATGGGGCTCGCATTCAAAAATTAAGGGATTCCGCGGATTTTTCAATTTACACGCCGGGAAGCAATGCGGGACTCTCGGTTTCTGTATTGCGGTCTTTCGATGCACCATCGGAAGCGATAAGAGATGACAGGGAAGCGTTTCGTGAACAGATCGCCTCCACTTCCACGGCGTTGTTAGGACTGCTGCAAATTGATGCCGATCCACTGCAAAGCCGTGAGCATATTCTGATTTCTAAAATTCTGGAAACGGCTTGGTGCAAGGGAACGAATCTGGATTTGCCAACACTGATTGGGCAAATACAAAAGCCACCAGTGCAGCGGATTGGGGTAATGGAACTGGATTCCTTCTTCCCATCGAAGGACCGCTTTGCGCTGGCAGTGCAGTTGAATAACCTATTGGCATCACCAGGATTTGAAGCGTGGCTGGAAGGTGACCCACTGGACGTGAAGAGCCTACTGTACACGAACAAGGGTAAGCCTCGAATTTCCATTTTTTCGATAGCGCACTTGAGTGATCCGGAAAGAATGTTCTTTGTGTCGTTGCTGCTGAACCAAACTTTGAGTTGGATGCGGACGCAGCCGGGCACATCGAGTTTGCGGGCGATCGTGTACATGGACGAAATTTTCGGCTACTTTCCGCCAGTTGCAAATCCACCGTCGAAGCAGCCTTTACTTACGCTGCTAAAGCAGGCGCGGGCGTTCGGCGTAGGGATTGTACTAGCTACCCAGAATCCAGTGGATTTGGATTACAAGGGGCTTTCCAACTGCGGCACGTGGTTGATTGGCCGTCTGCAAACCGAGCGCGATAAGGCGCGTTTGGTGGAAGGATTAGTGGGTGCGGCAACAGCATCGGGAGGCAAGGCTGACCCTGCGGCATTGGATAAACTTCTTTCTTCGCTAGCGAAACGCAGGTTCCTGATGAACAATGTGCACACTGGGCAAGTTGAAGTTTTCGAAACGCGGTGGGCACTATCGTACTTAGCTGGTCCGGTGACAAAGGCTCAAATTCGAGTCTTGATGGCGGACCGGAAAGCCATCGCTAGTGGAACTGAAGCGAAGAGTGGACCGACACGCGCAGAGGCGATGGCTTCGGCAATTGCCAGCGCACGACCAGTTTTACCTGCGGAAATTCCGCAGTACTTTGTGCCGCACAAAGGATCCACTCCGCCGGTGTATCAACCAGTTTTGATGGGGCACTTGCAGGCGAGATATGTGGATACAAAGGCGAAGATAGACTTCAGCGAAGACGTTACCGTTGGTACTCCGGTTACAGCAGATGTGGTTCCAGTTAAGTGGGAAGACGGGGAAGTGCTGGCCTTTGACATTGAGAGCCTTGAAGCGGAACCGATGAGCGATGCGCAGTTCGAGGAGCTTCCTTCCGTGGCAACGAAACCGAAGAGCTACGCGAGTTGGAGTAAAGATTTGACAACGTACATTTGTGCCAACAGGAAATTGGAATTGTACCTTAGTGGGGGCACGGGAAAATTATCCGAGCCGGGTGAGAGTGAGGGCGATTTCAGAGTTCGAATTTCACAGGAAGCCCGGGAGCAACGCGATAAGGCGGTGGAAGATTTAAGAACCGACTACGCCGATAAGCTTGCAAAGTTGGACGAGAAAATCCGGCGTGCGCAGGAATCCGTTGAGAAGGAAAAATCGCAGCGGACGTCGCAAGCATTTTCATCGGTTCTATCAGTGGGGACTTCTTTGTTGGGAGCATTTCTTGGCAAGAAAGTGATGAGCATGTCTGAAATGGGCAAAGTGGCAACAGTGGCGAAGGCGGTTGGCAGAACGGTGAAGGAGCAAGGCGACGTGGGCCGGGCGGAAGAAGATGTTGAAGCGATGATGAAGCAGAAAAGCGATTTGGAAGCGTCGATCCAAGCCGAGATCACAGCGCTGCAAGCCAAATTCGATGTGCAGAAAGAAGAATTTGAAACGCTTTCGATTGCCCCGAAGAAAACGAATATTGCAGTGCGTTTGCTGGCTTTGGGATGGTCGCCTGGACCGTTATCGGACTTCAAAGGTTAAGGAAGCGGAAAGATCTGCGTGGCTGGATCGAAGCAAGTATCGACCGGGCATGGCGATGCGCAGGAGGCCTTTGCCGTTGGCGTCAGTGTGGCCTGAAGTTGTGGAGCCCGCGTCGGACAGAAGTTCAAACGGAGCATGGGGCAAGGGCTTACGCTGATGGAAGAGGTGAAACGTATTATCACCAAGCTTAGGATTTTCGTCTGGTACAAGTTCCAAAGTTGTTCCTAATTGGCGTTTGAAATTTTGGTCCGGGACATCGACAATTACAAGTGCTTTGGCGAAGTCTGTGTGCCGTTGGGATTCAGCGGCAAGTAGTGCAGTGCCACGCATTTTAAGATTTCCTTCCAGGACAAGCGCGTTCACTTCGTGCCTAGGGCTGAGTAAATTGTATGCGGCTTTGGATGTATAGATGGCCGAATCGGCAAGGATAGGTTCCTTGGAACTGGTGGGGAATTTCCTGCCATCATGGGCACGGACGATGAGCCGTTCCCCCACTGCAGCCGAGAAAGAATCGGGCAGCAGGTAGAGGTCGCCAGCCAGCAGAGTTGCGCCGGCAAAAAGCGACCACAAAAGTAAATTCACTTTTTCCAATCGGCAACAAAAAGATTGAATTCGTAACGGCTCTTGGTTTGGTAGCTGGAGGAAAAAATAATTTTTTTGCCATCGGGGGAAATTTCCGGGAAGGAAGTAAATCCACCAAAATTGGTGATTTGCTGAAGATTATTGCCCTTTGTATCCATCATGTACAATTCAAAATCGCGGCCATCGCAATTGTGTTTGTTCGAGGAGAAGATGATGTGCTTGCCGTCGGGCGTGAACGTAGGCGCAAAGCTGGCGCAATTGAAATGGGTCAGTTCACGGACGTTCTGGCCATTGGCGTCGGAGATCATGATTTCCATTTTCATGGGAGTGGTGAGATTTTCCTTTAGCAGGTCTTTGTACTTTTTCACGTTTTCCGTAGATTGCGGATGGTTGCCTCTCCAGACAATTTGTTTACCATCGCGTGAGAAAACAGCGCCGCCATCGTAGCCGACACTCTTTGTAAGCTGCCTCTTTTTGAGACCGTCGAGGGACATGGTCCACAGATCGAGGTCACCGGAAACCATGGAGGTGTAGATGATTCTCTTGGTCTTGAAATTCACTGTTGCTTCAGCGTCGTAGCCATTGGAGTTGGTTAGCCTCTTCACAATTTCGCCGTTCAGCTTGGCCACATAAATATCGTAAGTTGGGGACACAGCCCAAACGTAACCTTTGCTGCGATCTGCAGGGGCTGGACACGCTGGACCATCTTCGTGAGTGGATGCGTAGAGAATGTGTTTGTTCCCAGGCAGAAAATATCCGCAGGTGGTGCGGCCCTTGCCATTGGACACCAAATGCTGATCGGTACCATCGGAATTCATGACGAAGATTTGGTCGCATTCAAACTTATCACGAGTGGTTTGGAAAACTATTTTCTTCCCATTCGGAGACCAATAACCCTCGGCGTTCTGACCACCATTGGTTAGCTGTTTCAAATTAGAAATGTGAGTGCTTTGCCCCCAGGCGCAAACAACCACGAATAATAATCCAGTCAAACGCATCAGTCTATTTCCTTCCTTCAAAAAGATTGCGGCCAGCTACTAGAGCTTTCATTTTGCCGTCAGCCACACTTCGTTGCAACATCCAGAAACCACAATCAGGGTGAACGTAGGGGATGCGACCGGGACCCAGTATCTTCGTGGCGTGTTCCAGACGTGAAGCAATCAGGTCTGGCGATTCAATGCCATTGTCCTTGATGTCAACCACGCTAAGGCCAAGGCCGATCTTCGGATTCAATTCCTTAAAGGCTTCTAATTCTCCATATCCGCGGCGGGCAAATTCAAGGATCAGGTGGTTGCAATGTAAGCCATTTAAGAAAGGCATGAGGTCTTTCCAGAAGCCTTTCTGAACGGATTGTCCACCGTAATTACCGAAGCAGATGTGAACGCCACGTTCGCCGACAATGCCGTCAAGGACATGGTTAATGGCAAGGAGCGCCCATTCGCGATCTTCAGGATGACCACTGATATTGGCTTCATCGATCTGCACTACTTCGGCGGGGACAGACTCGAGTTGCTTACGAAGCACGCCGGCGATTGCCATGGCGCATTTTTCATAGTTGCGATAATGCCGGTCCGTCAACACCTTGGTTAACATGTGCGGACCGGTGCAGGTAAATTTCAGTTTCGACTGCGTGAGCGATTTGGTGAATTCATAATCGCGCGGCAAGTTCAAGGTGCCTTCGCCAATTTCTCCGGTGACGATAGCGGCTGGATCGGTTCGATAAGCTACACCAGCATCGGCGCGGAACTTTTGAATGTCGCTGATGGAAAAGCGGGTGCGGATACCATCCATCTGGCTGACGAAATAATCGATCATGCCATTGGTTTCCGGATGGCTGGGATTGAAGCGATTCAATTCGCCATCGGCGATTACATCAATGCCGGCCAATTCTTGCGTCTTGAGGACCACCATGATGGCGTCGCGAAGCACACCGCGAGCGGTTTGGCCCAAGAGCCAAGCAGGAGTTGGGTAGCTGCCAACAACAGTTGTTAAAATTGCCATGAAACAACCATTGTATATTGAAGCCTTCGGAGACAAAACTTTCTTGCGACTTTTATTAGCCCTAAACTTAGCGGTGACCTTAACCGCAGCACCCTTGCCGCGCTTCAAGGAACATGTAATTGCCACAGATTTGGCTGGCGGCTATCAGGTGGTGGCGGCTGATTTGAATCGCGACGGGAAGATGGATTTGATCGCATTGGGCAGCGGAATGACGGAACTGGTGTGGTTTGAAAATCCAGGCTGGCAGAGACATGTGATCGCCAGCGGATTGAAGCGGATGATCAATGTGACGCTGCTGGATATTGACGGGGATGGAGTGCCTGAAATTTTGGTGGCGCATGCGTTTGAAAATCTTGCGAAGAACTCAGTTGGAATTGTGACGCTTTTGGAATCACATGGAAAACCGCTTGAGCAATGGAGCATGCGGGAAGTAGATAGGTTGACGACGTCGCATCGGTTGCGGGTTGCTAACGGACTATTCATCAATGCACCACTGACGGGAGCTAAGGCCGATGCACCCGACTACAAAGATCATGCTCCGCTTGTCGCTTATAAACCTGGCGAATGGAAACGGCAAATTATCTCAACAGAAGACGAAGGAGTGGTGCATGGTCTGTTGATCGATGATTGGAATCAAGATGGAATGCAAGATATTTTGACGGCGAGCTTCATGGGCATTCATGTGAACCTTGCGCAAAAGGATGGGACCTGGAAGAGGAGACGGATTGCAGCGGGTGATCCAGCTCCTTGGCCAAAAGGCGGCTCAAGCGATATTGCCATTGGGAAACTTGCGGGCAAGAAGTTCATGGCCGCCATTGAGCCGTGGCATGGCAATCAGGTGGCGGTTTATAGGCAGACTCGAGGCAGGTGGGTGCGCAAGGTGATCGAAGAATCTTTGGTTGATGGTCATACGATTGTTACGGCAGACTTGAACGGCGATGGACGAGACGAAATCATTGCTGGCTATCGGGGCACGGGCCGCAGTGTTTATGTTTATACAAATAACAAAGGAAAATGGGCACGCCATGACTTGGATAAAGGCGGCATCTCAGCAGCGGCGTGCATTGCAGTGGATTTGAATGCCGATGGCCGAATGGATGTGGCTTGTATTGGGTCATTCACAACGAATCTGAAATGGTACGAAAACCTAGGCCAGTAAGTTTCAACTCACGCCGCTGCGGGCAACCGAGTAGTTGGAGTGCAGTTTATTGGCTAGTATATTTTCCAGCATTGTAATAGCGTCGTACACTTCGACGAATGAAGTGTAGATTGGGGCGAGGCCAATGCGCAGGATGTTCGGTTCACGGAAATCGGGGACGACCCCATGTTCGATGAGGGCTTGCGATAACTGCCACGCGTCCGCATGCATGAATGAAACGTGTGAGCCACGCTGCCCGGCTTCTGCGGGAGACGCCACTTCAACCCCATACTTCGTTAAGCGTTCATGAGCAAGCGCGATTACGTACTCGGTTAGGAGGAAAGATTTTTTCCGAAGACGATCGATACCGGCTTCCAGGATGAGGTCCAAGGCAGGCTCCAAGGCGGCCATGGAGAGGATTGGCGGTGTACCGGTTAGAAACCTTTCTATACCGGGGGCCGGTTCAAATTCCTGTTTAAATTGAAAAGGATCAGCATGACTGAACCAACCTTGAATCGGATTCTCCATGTGTGCAATCATTTCTTCTCGAACGAAAAGAAATGCCGGGGCACCTGGGCCGCCATTCAAATATTTATAGGTGCATCCAACCGCCATATCGACGAAACAATTATCGAGTTGTAAAGGCATAACGCCGACGGAATGGCTGATATCCCAGATGACGAAGGCTCCAGCCTTGTGCGCAGCTTCAGTGATCAGGCGCATGTCATGAATTCGGCCGGTTTTGTAACAAGTATGGGCTAAGGAAACGATGGCTGTTTCCTGGTTCAGGTTGTCTAGCAAGGCCTCGACATTGGGCATAATTTGCAAGTCCCCAACACCTTTTAGTATGTATAGATCCGATGGAAAGTTATCGGCAACGGTGAGGATCACTTTGCGGCTGCGAAGCTTCATTGCAGCAGTGGCGAGCTTGAACAAGTTGACAGAAGTGGAGTCAGATACTAAGACTTCACTTTCTTTCGCACCAATTAGTTTGGCAATCTTATCGCCGAGAGTGCGCGGTAGGGATAGCCAAGATTCACCCCAACTGCGAACAAGGCCTGAGCCCCATTCTTGATCCGTTGTTTTGAGAATTTGCTCGCGGCCTTTTATTGTAAGGCGGCCTAACGAATTTCCATCGAGATAAACTATATTCCGTTCGTCGAAAACGAATTCGTTTCTGAACTTTGCAAGTTCATCGGCCTTGTCGGCTGCTTCGGCCAGAGCTCTTCCGAGTGTGGGTTTAGGGACGTTCATGATCTCTGAACAGAATAGCGTACAATACAAGCTTGCAAACACCTCGGGTAACAGTCGTAATCCCAACTTTGGGCAACGACTCCACTCTTTGGGAGTGTGTCAACTCTTTGATGGCGCAGACTATTAAAGATGTGGAAGTTGTTGTTGTGGACAACAGCGGCAGCAAAGCGGTGGAGAATGCGAAACCTGTTGGCGTAAGAGTGAAGGTACTTGAAATGCCTTCAAACGTTGGCTTTGGAGCTGCTGTGAACGCTGGGTTCGCGGGAAGCCGGGCACCGTATCTTGCGACTATCAACGACGATGCATTCGCGGACCCTCGATGGCTTGAGCACTTATTACAGGTGATGGAAACCGATTCTACTTTGGGATTCTGTGCAAGCTCGGTGATGCTTGCAGGTGAGAATATTTTGGATTCGGCGGGTATGGTGATTGCTGCAGATGGTTCAAGCAAGCAGCGCGGCCACGGATTGCCGCGATCCACATTTATTGGAAACGAGCCGGTCTTGATGCCTAGTGGATCTGCTGCAATATACCGACGCCAGATGATTGAGCAGATCGGGGGCTTTGATGATGACTTCTTCCTCTATTGCGAAGATAGTGATCTTGGGCTGCGCGCTCGATGGGCGGGATGGACCTGCTGTTACGTTGCTGAGGCATTGGTGGAACACCGGTATTCGCATTCGGCTGGAAGAGCATCCGCATTGAAAGCATACCTTGTGGAAAGAAACAGGCTGCGGTTAATTGTGAAGAACTTTCCCATGCGCGAACTGTTGACCGCACCATTCGCAACGGCTGCGCGTTACTTTTGGCACTTGAGAGATTTAACCAGCGGCCAGGGAAAAGCACGCGAGTTTCGGGATAGCGGCAATTCAGGATTGCAACTTGCCTGGTTGGCCCTGAAAGCCCACTTGGCGATTGTGCCCGTACTGCCCAGGCTGCTGCGTCAACGGGCAGAGATCCGCCGGAATGCGCGAATTTCGACTGAGGACTTTCGCGATTTGCTAAAACGGCACTCCATTTCTTTGAAACAGGTGGCCGCGCTTTGATGAAACCGAATGGTCCGGATTCATTGATGATTTTGATCCCTGCGTTGAATGAAGAAGGTGCCATTGCCAACGTAATTCGCGAAGTGAATACCGTTGTACCGGGCATTCCTGTGTTGGTTGTGGACGATTGCTCATCCGATGGAACACGCGAGGTTGCGCTGAAAGCGGGCGCTGAGGTGATCTCAGTCGCGCATCACTTGGGACTTGGCGGATGCGTGCAGGCTGGCTACAGGCTGGCCTATGAGCAGGGATTTTCATACGTAATTCGAATTGATGGCGACGGCCAGCATGACCCCCGCTATATTCCAACCATCTTTGAAAAGCTGAAAGACTCAGGCTGCCAAATGGTGATTGGTTCGCGATTCATCAATGGCGAAGGGGAGCATACCAGCTTTTGGCGGAAGCTTGGAATCCTGTTTTTCCGCGGCATCCTTCGGCCAATATTGGACAAACCGGTACATGATCCGACAAGCGGATATGTGGGTGTGAACAAGGAAGCACTGGCAGTCTTCGCGCTTAGCTTTCCTTTGGAGTATCCGGAAATTGAAGCTTTAGTGGTTTTGCAGCGCCGGCGATTCCGTTTTGAAGAAATTCCCTGCAAGATGAGAAAACGTCAAGCAGGCCGCACCAGCATTACAACAGTGAAATCATTTTACTATTTAATTCACGTGCTGTTAGGGGTGTTCATCAACATTCTAAAATATGGGGAGCGGAGATCCAATCGATGATGAGCCGTTTACTAGGTGTGACGTTCGGAATTAGCGTGCTGCTGATTGGTGCCGTCCTTTTTTCCGTTCGCCGGGCGCATATTCGCGTGGAATATTCCGTAAGCTGGCTGTTAGCTGGATTCGTAATGCTGATTCTTTCCAGCTCAGAGATTGCGCTAAATACAGTTTCCAACTTGCTGGGAATCAGCTACACTCCGGTCGCTTTATTGCTGGTTGTTCTAACGTTGTTCTTAATTGTTTCGTACCGATTTTCCATTGTGATTTCCGATTTGAAAGACGCTAATATTGCATTGACTCAGAAGCTGGCAATTCTGGAATATCGGATTCAAGATCTTCATGAAGAAAGAAAAGAAAAAGCCTAATCCTGAAGCGGAAGCTAACAGTGGAACACCATGGTGGCCTTATGCCTTGGGACTCTTGCTGTTGGTATTTTTCGTTTTCGAGATTTACCAGCCAGCCTTGAATGGCCCTTTTGTGTTCGACGATAGCTACCTCCCAATGCTGTTGCCAAACGGCCCAGCACAGCCGTTTTCAATGTGGATCAGCGGTGTGAGGCCTTTACTGATGGCAAGTTTTTGGGCGAATATGCAGCTCACAGGAGTTGAGCCCTACGCATTCAAATTGGTGAACCTGCTGATCCATATTTGCGCCGGCGCATTGGTTTTGTTGTGGGCAAGAAAGCTGATCAAGCGAAGCTTTCCCGATTTTACTGGCGATGCGCTTAGCGCTTTTGTGGCTGTGATTTTCCTGTTGCATCCGCTGCAAACTGAATCGGTTTCTTATGTGGCTAGCCGCTCGGAGTCCCTCAGCGGCCTTTTATTCCTGGGTGCTTTGGTCACATTTCTTTACCACGGCGATGAGGCAATTGGGTGGTTGCGAACCGTTTGCGTGCTGCTTCTATTCAGCCTTGCTGCGCTGACGAAAGAACATACAGTGGTGCTGCCCTTGTTGCTGCTTTTGACGGATTATTTCTTTAATCCAGGATTCACGCTAGAAGGCATAAAGAAGAATTGGCGAGTCTACGTTCCAGTGGCGATTGGAGCACTTATAGGCGTCTACGGCACTTTCAGACTGCTGCGGCTCGACGATTCGGCGGGCTTCCGAATGAAGGAATTCACTTGGTATCAATATTTTTTCACTCAGTGCCGATCCATACTTAACTATATTCAATTGTTTGTAATTCCAACTGGACAGAATATTGATCACGACCAGGCGATATCCTTCTCGCTGCTTGATCATACTGCATGGTTGGCGATGACTGTGTTGGTGGCATTAACGATCGGAGCTTGGCTTGTTCGTAAGCGGTTTCCCTTGGCAACCTATGGGTTCTTGGTATTTCTGATTCTTCTTGCGCCCACCTCATCCGTAATTCCAATCAAAGACACTTTAGTGGAAAGAAGAATGTATCTGCCGTTGGTTGGTCTCTCTTTTGTATTGGCTCAATTCCTACCAATGATTCGAATGTCAAGGGTGGCCTTAGTTGCGTTACTAACTGCTCTTTCTGCAACATGCGGCTTTGCGACTTTTGCGAGGAACCAGGTATGGTCAAGTGCGATTGCTCTATGGACGGACAGTGCTGCTAAGTCTCCGAAGAAAGGGCGTCCGGCGTTTCAAGTTGCCTACGCGCAATATCAAGCGGGCAATTGTGCTGAGGCAGCAAAGGGTTATGCGCATGTTGCCAAGTTAGAGAAGCCGGATTACCGTTTATATGCCGATTGGGGACTGGCTGCCGACTGTGCCGGAAATCTTGACGAGGCGTTGGACAAGCTTCGCTTAGCGCAGAAAATTGAAAATAGCGCCCATGTTCACGCGAACATTGGAATGATGTTGGCCAAACAGGGAAAATCGCAAGAGGCTCTTGTGGAGTTGGAGCAGGCGGAAACAATCAATGGGCGATTCGCCATTGTGCCATTTTATAAAGGCAACGTTTTTATGCAACTCAATGATTACGACAAAGCGATTCAAGCCTATAATCGAGCTCTTCAGCTTGATCCAAAAAATACTGCAGCCCGTCAATCCATTGCCATGGCAGAGCGCCGAAAAGCGCAAGCTTCAGCAATCAAAAAGTGATTCCCTTGCGCATCGGAGTTAACGCACTATATTTGATTCCGGGTGGCGTAGGCGGCACCGAAATTTTCTTACGGAACTTACTGGATTCGCTGGCGTGTATAGACTCCGTGAATCAGTATGTGATTTACACTAACGCTGGGACCGGAAATGACTTAGTCCCTAACGCTGCGAACTTCCGGCAAAGCAAACAACAAGTAAACGCCAAGGTGCGCCCTGCGCGCATTCTTTGGGAACAAGCCGTCCTACCGTTTTCCGTACGCTCCGATGGATTGAACGTGTTGCTAAATGGTGGATTTACAGCTCCGCTGCTCGCACAGTGCCCACAGGTGACATTTATTCACGACATGCAGTACAGGCGCCACCCCGAATATTTCCGAAGCATTGATTTGTTGTTTTGGAACTTGCTGGTTGGTGCCGCCATTCGGCGCTCCACGCGATTGGTCACTATCTCAGAATCCGCACGTGCGGATATCCGCGAGTTCTTCCAATTGGATGCGGCCGTTGCGCCGCTCGGCGTGGAACGGCGGTTTTTCGATATAGCTATCGAGCGGAAGACCCATCGTCAAGAGCCATTTATACTGTGCGTCTCAACCTTGCATCCGCACAAAAATATTGAATTGCTGCTGCGCGCCTACGCTAACTTTCGAAACAAGTACCCAGACATTAAATTGGTGTTGGCAGGTATGCGGGGGTTTCAAGCAAGGCCAGTGGAACTGCTGATCGAAAGCCTTTCCCTCAACGAGCACGTCAAAATCACTGGATGGATTCCCCGGGACGAGATCTACCAACTTTATACTCGCGCCAGCGCGTTTGTATTTCCTTCCTTGTTTGAAGGGTTCGGCATTCCATTAGTTGAGGCAATGGCCGCCGGCATTCCTTCCATCTGCGCGAACCTTGAACCTATGAAGTCAAACGCTGGAGGAGCAGCACTGACCTTTGAACCGGAGAATGTGGATGAACTCACAAACGCTTTGTTACGAATTACCAGTGATGCGCAATTGCGGACGGAGCTTTGTGCCGCAGGCCCGGCGCAGGCACAACAGTTTCGCTGGGAACGAACCGCTTCAGTAACGCTTCATGAATTGACTGAGGCCGCACGGTTGGCCTAGTTATACTTAAAACTCTTGCCCTCAGAAATCCAAAATGACAAAGCCGGAACGCTACACAAAGTATTAGGCGCGGCATTTGCGGTGGCCGTCACGGTTGGCGGAACAATAGGACCGGGTGTCCTGCGGTCGCCAGGGTTCATCGCCGCACTGGCCACGTCACCAGCAATGATGTTGGCTCTGTGGGCTGCGGGCGGGTTGTATGCGCTTTTTGGTACCATGGCTGTTGCAGAATTGGCGTCGTTGTTTCCTGAAGCTGGAGGCCTTTATGTCTACGCACGGGAAGCCTTCGGTGAAGCAGCAGGAATAACTATAGGCTGGAGCGATCTTGTTGCCACATGCGCCGCAGCCGCTTCAATTGCGGTTACTGGATCCGATTTTGCCGTGGCGCTTTGGCCTGGATTGGCTGGAATGGAAACCACTTTTTCAGTCTTGGCCGTTCTGTTTTTCGCAGCAATTCAATGGCAAGGAATTCGAGCCAGCGGATGGGTTCAGGAATGGACCAGCATTCTGCAAGCAGGCGCTCTGCTGATCTTGGTGGGCTGCTGTTTCTTCTTTCGTGGCAATGTGGATCCTGCGACCCCGCCGATTCCTTTTCGAGATCCTTCTTGGACAGCATTTGGCGGTGCATTCCTTGCCATGAGGTACATCATCATGGACTACGACGGATGGTACAGTGCCATCTATTTTTCGGAAGAAGATCGTGAACAAGGCGGAGGCATGGGACGTTCCATGGTGATTGGGGTGTTGCTAATCATTGCTTGCTACATGGCACTGAACGCTGCATTTCTGTCAGTGCTGCCGTTACCGCAATTGGCCGGATCGAAGCTGGCAGCAGCCGACGTTTCGCAGAAGCTTTTTGGCCCGGCCGGGGCCAGAGCGATCACTGTGATTTCACTCATAATGGCAGTTGCAGTAATCCATCCAATGTTGTTGATGAACTCGCGTTTAGCATTTTCCATGGGGCGTTCTGGAATGCTGTGGTACAAGCTGGCGACTGTAAACAAGGCGGGCACCCCCACGTTTGGCTTGATCCTCAGCACCTCGTTGATTGTGTTCTTCACGGCCACCGGGACTTTTGAAAAGCTATCGGCAATTGGCTCCTTCATGTTTGTTGTGAATTACGGCACGTCCTTCCTTGCGTTGGTGGTGATCAGGAAAAGGGCTCCGGAGTTGTTCCGCCCATTTCAGGCTTGGGGTGCACCTTGGACAACATTCCTAGCAATCCTGGCAAGCGCTGGATACTTGGCTGGGGTGGCCTGGAACGATCAAGCCAACAGTATTATGGCGATCTTGTTTCTGCTGCTTGCCTACCCTGTAACTCGGCTGACAAGAAAAATGAGCTAGTGTTAGTGGGGAGGGTCCCTCATATGCATCGACGCATCTCAATTGGATTGCTTGCCGCTCTGCCCGCAGTTGCACAGTTCGACAAACTCTTTCCAAAACCCGGAAAGAATTCAGCATCACCGGAAAAATCAGCAGCTTGTTTGAAAGAGGCTTTAGCAATCGGTACGGAAAACGCAATCAAAATGATTGGCCGTCCAGATGGTTTCTTGAAGAACGAAATCATCAAAATTCTTTTGCCTGACAAATTGAAGGTAGTTGAAAAGACCATGCGAACACTTGGCATGGGAAAGCCAATCGACGATTTGGAACTATCGATGAATAGGGCAGCGGAGGCGGCTGTGCCTTTGGCTAGCGGCTTTTTCAAAACGGCCATTCAGGAAATGACCTTTGACGATGCCCGAAAAATCGTCACTGGTGGTGATACATCCGCCACTGATTTCTTTAAAGCTAAGACGCAAGACAATTTAACTAACGCCTTCCGTCCAGTGATTGAAAAGGCAATGGAAGAAAACAATGTCACCAAGCAATTTGACGTTGTTGCGGGAAACACCAAGAAGATTCCATTCATGAAAGCCGAGGTTCCAGACGTAAAGCAATACGTTTTGGAAAAGAGCCTTGGCGGCCTGTTCCTTATGATCGGCGAAGAAGAAAAGAAGATCCGCAAGGATCCGGCCGCCCAGGTCACTTCGTTATTGAAGGAAGTGTTCGGCCGGCGTTGAACTCTATTCTGCAGCCAGAGTCGCGGCTAATGTCTTGGCACTACGCAAGTCGGTTTTCCCGGTACCCAAACTGGGAATCGCTTCAATGGCATAGTAGTTTTCCTTCTTGGGAATCCACAGCGCTGGCAACTCACTTTCGGAAAGTTTCTTCCATACTTCAGCAGGTGCAAGATCTGATCCTGAATACAATACAACCAGCCGTTCACCGCGAGTGTCGTCAGGAATGCTTGTCACATGGCATAGGGCATCGCCTAGCACTGCATGCAATGCTTCCTCCACTTTCAAGTGCGGAACCATTTCCCCGCCGATCTTACTAAAGCGCGCCAAGCGGTCTGTGATTTTCAAGAAACCATCGTCATCCATCACACCGATGTCGCCAGTAATGTAATAGCCGTTGTACATCACCCTTGAAGTTAGTTCGGGCTGTTTGAGGTAGCCAGCCATCAGACTGGGGCTCTTTACAAGAAGCAGTCCCACGGCACCTGATTCCACTGGCTGAAAGGTATCAGGGTCCACAACCTTAACTACCGTTCCAGGAATAGGGCAACCTACCGTACCCGGCTTGCGGCCCTTTTGGACATTAATGGTGTCGATGAAATCGGGAACATTCAAGCTGATTACCGGGGACATTTCCGTGCAGCCATAACCCTCCATCACTTCCACTCCATACTTTTCCCGAAAGCCTTCCGAAACCGCTTCGCGCATTTTCTCAGCTGCCACGATCACCCATCGGAGGTGGGCAAATTGTTCTTTGCTGACTTTCCGTAAATAGCCTGTGCAGAAGGTCGGCGTGGAAACGAGGAACGTACCATGGTGCTTTTCTGCCAGTTCCCCAATTACTTTCGCGTCCATCGGTGAATAATGATAAACCGCCTTGAATGCCTTCAACAATGGGAACCACATAGTGCAGCAATACCCAAAGGAATGGAACAAGGGGAGTGCGCCGATCAGGCAATCGGTTTCGTTGACGGGGAACACTTGCGCTGTGGCCCTTAGGTTGGAAAGAACATTGAAGTGCGTTAACTGCACTCCCTTGGGGATGCCTGTGCTTCCACTGGAAAAAATTACCGTTGCAATATCGTCGGGCGCAGCCTTGCATAGCCAAGCAGCTGGCAACAAGCGTGCACGGATGGCAGCCTTGGTCTTGTCAGAACTGGAAAACTGGGTCATCAATTCGTCGAAGAAGACCATGCCAGGGCGCTCGGCAATTTTGGCTTTTTCGAGAAAAGCTTTGGTAGTGAAGATTGTTTTCAATTCGCACAGCTCACTGCTGGCTTCCAAAACTTCCGGGCCTGTGGTGTAGTTCAAATTGACGGAAGTACGTGCTGCAAATGCGATGCCTAGATTTGCAAGCACTCCACCAACAGAAGATGGGAGTAAAAGCCCAATTCGTTGTTCACCCGGTTTTTCGCGATCGAGCCAAGAGGCGATCAAGAGACCGGCGATAAGGCACTCGCCGTAGGTTAGCTGTTTGTCCGAAGAATCGGCGATGGCGATTCGCTTCCAATTGCGTCTGGCGGTGATGGCGAATTGCACTGGCAAAACGTCGCTGGCTTCTTTGCGCTCTGTCCATGCAGTGGAGCCCATCTCAGCAATCACTTCGCGAAGCTTCACGGGAGAGATGCCAGCGGCCATCGGCTCGCCATAGTAGATACCCAACTTCTTCCGCCATGGACGGTTCCAGTTGGTGAAGGAGACACCACGCAGCACTGAAAAAGGCGTATCGATGCCACGGTCAAGCCAGATGGGAATTATGGGTGCACCCGTGCCTTCCACAATCCGTTCAAAGCCCCGCTGAAAGGGAAGCAAGTTTCCGGTTCTAGTAAGTGAACCTTCGGGGAAGATGCCTACAAGCTCTCCAGCTTCCAATTCCCGTTTCCCTGCGCGGAGTGATTCGATTACGTCGCGCTTTGAGTTTTGTGAAACAGGTATAGATTTGAAAGCACTGAAGAACCAATGTCCCCAACTGGAATCGTAGTAGGGCCGCCATACCATCCAACGAATGAATCGCGGCGTAGCAACACCAGTGATGATGGTGTCAATAAATGTGGTGTGGTTGGAGATGAGCATGGCCGCACCAGTGGTTGGAACGTGTTCTTTACCAACCGCCTTAACATCGAACATAGTGTGCAGCCATGCGCGAAACCCAAAGCGCATTATCAGTTCCGGCATGATGACGATCACCGCGATGGAGGCGGCCAATTCCATAAGGCCAACAACTGCGAAGATCCAGCGGGGGTGCAGTTTGAGCACTTCATCCAACAAGTAGAACAAGCCGCTGGCGGAGATCACGCCCACCATGTTGTAAAAATTATTTGTGGCAATCAGCCGGCCCTTTTCGGTATGGGCGGGCTTTTCCTGCAAGTATGCGTTCAAGGGGACGATGAACAGTCCACCGGAAAGTCCGACCAAGCCAAGCCAGAATGCTGCTTCGTTGAATGACCCAGCACCGCTTAGAGCCAGTGCGAAAATGCCCATCAAAATGGAACCCACTGGGACGAGCCCTAGCTCCACATAATCGCCCGAGATTTTTCCGGCAATCACAGATCCAACTGCAATACCAACGGCAAGTGCTGCCGCCAGCAAACCCGCATCGGATTCGCTAACGCCCAATGTCAGACGGCCAAACATGAGCATGTTCATTTGAAAGAGAGCACCCACAAACCAGAAAAAAGTGATCCCAACAACGGTGAGCCACATTGTGCGCTGGGCCATCATACGCTTGGTGCCGTCTATGATTTCTGCAAAGGGATTCCAATGTATTGGACCACTTGCTCCGCTGGGTTTTACTTTGGGGATGCCCAGACTGGTTAACGATCCAATCACGGCGAGGGCAAGTAGAACACTGCCCATTTTCAGTGGTTCCACCTTCCAGTGTTCGTAAAGCAAGGTCCCAACGCTAGCACCCAAAACGATAGCAGCGAATGTCGTCATTTCCAGCAGGCCGTTGGCTCGCGACAGATCAGATTCGGGTAGCATCTCCGGAAGAATTCCGTATTTGGCAGGGCTGAAAAAATTAGCTTGAATCGCAAGCATGAACAGGACCACAAGCAGATATTCCATGCGTCCGATGATCAAGGCTGCAATGCCCACGGTCATTACAAGCATTTCAAAAGCCTTGGTGAAGATTAGAACTTTCGTCTTGGAGAAGCGGTCTGCAAGTTGACCCGACCAACCAGCGAACAGAAGAAAGGGAATTACAAAAACAGCGCCGGCCAAAGCCAGCCATTTTCCTTTTTCAGCGGCCATATCAACAGCGGCCACGCTGACAATCATTTTGTAAACGTTGTCGTTGAAGGCACCAAGAAACTGCGTCCAAAGGAAACATTGAAATCCACCGTCTTTCAGCAGACGATTGTAGCTTGAACTTGCCATAGTGTTTTTGTTTTCAGCGGTCATGCTCTGGTTTAATGCAAGGGAAAGGCCAGAGGCACTTCGATATCTTCCCACGTATTTCCAATGGCTTGCAGGATGCTCTGTCGATTATTGAAAAAAGAAGTGGACAAATTATGATCTGAGTGAGCATAAAATGTACTATGAGCCTTTGGACAAATGCTGAGCGATCGTTCCTTGAAGCAGTCGGCAGATTGGCCTATGCCAACCCATTCCGGCCTGAACGGGTGCAGTTGGAAAAGGCTGCTCTTGGGAAAACCTTTGTCCCTGTTCCCATGTTCTGGAGCAGTTCCCCTTATGAGCCTGAAGCGATCAATCCTAACCTATGGAAGATTTCCGGAAAATTGGAACCGCTGATCGCACGATCGCGCGAGCGGATTGCGGGGGCCAGCGATGTGTCAAAAGAAGATGCGATGGTATATGAATCCGCAGTCCACCATCTTTTGTACCAGCGCTGCTATCCAGAATTTTTGGCAAGTGGACAAGCGCGTTGGGGGTTCTACAGGAAGTTTCTTACTGATTGGAATTTCTTCTTTCAAATTCCAGGAAAGCAGTTCGAAACGCAGTGGCAGCCAGCACACGCCTTTGCATGCTTCTGGCATATTCAAAGGGCGTTTCACCACATTTTCGATGGCATCATCGGCAACTCAATGCCCGCCGCGAAACTGCGAGCCAGTGTTTGGGAATCGATCTTCACGCACGACATGCACCGTTACCGGAGATCGCTCTATAAAAAGATGGAACAGTTCCCGACTTTAATCACTGGGCCCTCGGGCAGTGGAAAGGAAATTGTTGCAAGGGCTATAGCCGGTTCACGCTACATCGCTTTCAATGCGAACCGTCTGAGTTTTGAAGAACCGAAGGAAGAGTTTTTTCATGCCATCAACATGGCTGCTCTTTCACCAGCATTGATTGAGTCAGAACTGTTCGGCCATCGCCGTGGAGCTTTCACTGGGGCAGTGGGGGATCGCAAAGGGTATCTTGAATCCTGCCCGCAACTCGGTTCGGTGTTCTTGGATGAACTAGGAGAACTGGACATTAGTCTGCAGGCGAAGCTGCTGCGTGTGTTGGAAACTCGCACATTTCAGCAAGTTGGTGACGTGGCTTCGCGTAAATTTGAAGGCAAGCTGATTGCAGCAACCAATCGTGATTTAGCAAGTGAAATTGCCAATGGTAGATTCCGCGAAGATTTGTATTATCGCCTCTGCGCTGATCGCATTCAGACCCCAGCCTTGGCCGAGCAATTGAAAGATAGGCCGGAAACATTGGAGGAGTTGGCGCTATTTATGGCTAGGCGTGCTGCGGGAGAGGAAGCAGAGACACTCTCGCAAGATGTAAAAGCATGGATGGCGCGTGAATTGCCAGCCAACTATTCCTGGCCAGGGAACTACCGTGAACTGGAGCAGTGCGTACGAAATATTTTGATTCGTCGCGGGTATCAGCCGTTGCAACAATTCAAGCCTGCAGGGCAGGACAACTTTTACGATCAGATGAGCCGCGGGGAGGTAACTGCAGGGCAAGTACTTTCGTATTATTCAGCGCTGGTATATTCGCAATGCGGAAGTTACGAAGAAGCGGCCAAGCGGCTTGACATGGACCGTCGCACGGTGAAGCGATATGTTAGTGAGCAGTTAGTGCTTGAAAAAATAAAGTCTTGAAAAGATCAGCCCGTGCACCAACGGCGACTTTTGCATTGTGAGTAAGTCCGGGCGAGGCTTGCGACCTGCCTTCTTCGGGCTTGCTGCGCTTAATGCGAATCGTGAGGTTTTCGGAAATCAAAACTTTGGGATCAACCAAGGCAACGGCCGCCAAGGGGTCCCAAGCTTGATAAATACCTTGCATCACCAGATCCTTCTCACTGAGCAACATTTGCAGAACGGCATCCCCCAGCTTGTTCTTTTTCATTTGCTCCAATTCCTTCAGGAATTCAGGACCAATGGGCACGCGACTGGTGGCGTCCAGCGGCACTAACCGAATTGGTAGGCCAGCATTGATGACGCGTTCAGCGGCTAGTGGGTCGATGTAAAAATTCCACTCAGCGGTTATATTGTCGGTCTTGAAGAATCCTCCATCACCCAAATTGCCTTGCACTCGAACAGCGCCGCCCATGATGACAAGGTTCTGAATCACTTTCGCAGCATTTTTCGAACCTTCCAAACCCTCTGCCAAATTGGTTAACGGCCCTAGAGCAAGGATGACGACTGGGCGCTTGGTATCTTTCAAGCGTTTTTTCCAAAACTCAGCTGCTGTCTGCGTTTGCGGACTGCCTTTAGGCGCCGGAATTTTCAAGTCGGGTAGCGTATCCGAAGTATCGCGCCAAGCTTTAGGAAATTCGGCTGAGCCTAGCAACGGCGTGGAGCGGCCAACATAAACAGGCACATTCCCTTTTCCGGCCAGTTCCAAGAGCCTGATCACATTTGCCGCTCCTTGATTCACATGGGCCAAACCATTGGCAATTGTGATCGCCTCAATTTTCACATCTGGCTGCGCCAATAAATAAGCAATAGCCATCATGTCATCCACGCCGCAATCGGTGTCGATGATTACAGGCTGGGCCAAGCTTGCCATTAGTAAAAGAGACAGCACTCAGGTTTTCTCCATTTGTTTTTTGTCGAGCAGCACGGCAACAAAATCAGGCTCACTTTCTGCTAGAACATTTTTGGGAATGTAGCAGTAGCCTTTGTCTCCCCATTGTGCTCCCCATGAGTTTTTCACAATATAAAAATTGCCGGCATAGCCGCACAGCAGCATGGCGTGACGGCCATGCATCCCGCTTGGTCCTTCAGCAGCGTTCACCGTTCCATCGCGGCCTACTTCAGAAAAACGGGGACCTGTGTTCATGGAAAGCTGAACTGGGCAACCTGCACTCAAGACTTTTTTCACATCGTCCAAAGCAATGGGCCACGGCTTGGCGGGCAACCGATGCTGTTCGGCATCTGCGGCCATTTGCCGTTGATCCACCAATGGCTGTGGCGAATCATCAGGCCATAGCATTTGCCGGCAAGTGCCTTCTTGCGCTAACACTTGTCCGGGCTCAGGACCAGGAACGGTACCTTCCCCGCCCTGATACGCGTAATGAAAATTCTGCGCATCGCCCTGCATTTGCTGAAATTGCAACATCGTGTAGTTGGCGGAAAGTCGCGGTGCTTCGCCTTGCAAAATGTTGTGTGCCATTTCGGTTGCATGGGTCCAGGCGAAGGCGGCACAGCGGGAGGTCTGCTTCTGATCAGCAACAGGCGTAGCATACTTGCGAAGGTCCACCGCATCCTGCGGCTGGATGCTTTCAAAGGCCGCCGGAAGTGGTTGAGGCTGCAAACGTTCGCCACCGCCACCAAGGACGGACACCTGAACGTTGGTGAAATCGATGCCACTGTAGCGGGATTGCAAAATGGTCAGCAGAGCTATTGGTAGAAAACCGTGGCCAAACAGTCTTCCATCCCGTTCAAAGAGGTGGACTGTTTCGGAACTCCCTGGCGCAAGCTGCTCGAAATTCCGCTCAAAGTTGGAATTTTCAAAAGGTTGATAACCGCTGTCGGCCAGTAGCGTGGTTAGGGTGTCGCCGAAAAATGGATGATCTCCGAAAATGTTTTCTGCAGACAACTTGTAATCATCAACGCTCCAATTTCCTTCGTCGTCTTCAAAATCCGCCGCGCCGGCGTTGGGAAAATCATCGGCAGATGCGAAGACATCGGGATCCACTTCTGGCAGATCTTCGTCCTCAAAGTCATCTAATGCAAGGTCATCTTCCTCATCTGCTTCGTTTGCATCCTCTTCATCTTCGGCTTCTTCCTCAAAGATTTCCTCTTCTTCGAAATCCTGATCGTCGTCAAAATCGAAGTCGTCATCATCCGGAGCACAGGAATAGCGCATAGTCTTATTTCATGATACGCACGGCGCTAGACGGAGGTTCCAGCTGCATGTCCGGACGCCCAGGCCCATTGGAAATTGTATCCCCCCAGGTGACCTGTCACGTCAACCGCCTCGCCGATGAAAAATAGCCCAGGAACTTTTTTCGCTTCCATGGTTTGTGACGATATCTCAGCAGTGCTTACGCCCCCAACGGTGACCTCGGCTTTGTCGAATCCTTCGGTGCCTGAAGGCTCCACTTGCCAATCCTGCAAGCCATTGGCGACCGCGCGAAGTTCTTTTCCAGCAGCTTGGGCCAGTGGCCTTGAGCCAGCCTGATGGGTGAACCATGCATCTACGAATCGTTGGGCCAAGTATTTAGATACCACCGTTTTTGTCTCTACTTGTTCGCCGTGCTCTTTGCGATGCAACAGTTCCTCTTCCAATGAAATTCCTGGAAGTAGATTCAGCCGGATAGGGCTGGCGGGTTTCCAGTAGGACGAAATTTGCAACATCGCAGGGCCGCTTAATCCGCGATGAGTGAACAAAATGTTTTCCTGAAAACTTCGCGATCCGATTCTTGCTATGGCGTCCATGGAGACTCCGGCAAGGGAATGAAATTTCTTACGATCGGAATCGGCGAAAGTAAGCGGAACAAGCCCAGGCCGAGTCTCCACAATTTTCACGTCAAATTGACGGGCAAGATGATAGGCGAACGGGGTGGCTCCCATTTTCGGGATGGAAAGCCCACCAGTGGCGACAACCAAGCATGGCGCATTGAATTCCCCTAAAGAGGATTCCACCACAAATTCAGTGGCTCGGCGAACGGCTGTGATTTTGCAATCCAAGCGGAGCTCGCCTTGGTATTCAGCCAGCAGCATTGTCAGAATTTCCGATGCGCTGTGATCGCAGAACAGTTGTCCCAATTTCTTTTCGTGATACGCAATCTTGTGCTTTCGCACCATCGCTATGAAATCGGAAGGTTGATAGCGGGCCAAGGCTGATTTCGCGAAGTGCGGATTGCCAGATAGAAAATTTTCAGCGCGTGTGCCGGTGTTTGTAAAGTTGCATCGTCCACCGCCGGAGATTAAAATCTTCCGTCCTGGTTCACTGTTATGCTCTAACAGCAAGACGCGGCGGCCGCGCTGGAATGCTGTGAGCGCACACATAAGACCGGCTGCGCCAGCACCAAGAACGATGACGTCAAACTGTTTTGATTCTGCTGCCAAGGAACCTATAGGATAAGCTAGAATCTGTATTCGAAGAATGCCGCAGACCGCTCGTATTTATCTGGTAAGTGGCCGCGTCCAGGGCGTCGGTTACAGGAACTTTGCGCAAAAACATGCGACTGCTCTTGGCATTCAGGGCTATGCCCGAAATTTGGATAATGGCTCAGTGGAAGTTTATGCGATAGGCAAGACTGAAGTATTGAACGAACTGGCAGGCTTTTTGAGAAAAGGTCCACTTTGGGGAGAAGTTCGTTGTATGGACGAACAGGAAGCAGCTGTAAATTGCATTTATCAAACCTTCCGCATTGAACGCTAATGCTACAATCAAAAATTCCCATGGACCACTTGAAAGCACTCATCCGGGAGGTGCCGAACTTCCCAAAACCTGGCATTAATTTTTTCGACATCACAACTTTGATGAAGGATGCAACGGGATTGAAAACCGTTATTGATGGATTAACCTCCGCCTACTCCCCTGCCGACGTTGACGTAGTTATTGGGATTGAGGCCAGAGGCTTCTTTTTTGCACCTGCTGTAGCTTATGGCTTGGGAAAGGGGTTTATCCCCGTCCGCAAACCGAAGAAGCTTCCTGCCGCAACCGAAGCGGTGGAATATGCGTTGGAATACGGTACGGATACTTTGGAAATTCATCAAGACGCAGTTCAGCCGGGCCAACGGGTTCTGATCATTGACGATGTGCTGGCCACCGGCGGAACTGCTGCGGCAGTGGCCCGCCTGGTGACTCAGTTGGGTGGCAAGGTCGCCGGTTTTGGTTTTGTGCTTGAACTGGATTTCCTGAACGGGCGGCAGCGGTTAGAGAACCAAAAAATCGTTTCGCTATTGCACTATTGAACTCTTGTGAGACCCTCGCCGACACATCAAACGCGGCTGATTTCCGTCGCCAAGTTGAATCTTGGCTTGCGAGTACTCTACAAGCGGGCCGATGGCTTTCATGAATTGCGCACTCTGTTCCAGACCGTTTCTCTAGCGGATTTCATTGACGTCAGCTATGCTGCTTCCGGTACGCGTGAGATTACGCTGGAATCCGAACTGACCATTGCAGACAACTTGATTGTTCGTGCGACCCGCGCGCTGCTTGACGAAATAGGCACAGGCGCAAAAATTCATTTCAAGCTGAAAAAGAATATCCCTATGGGTGGCGGTTTGGGCGGCGGCTCTTCTAATGCCGCCGCGGTGCTTCTGGGTTTGCCCGCATTAATGCGCAAGCGCGTCCCTTTGGAAGTGCTATCCCGCATTGGCGCGGCCTTGGGGAGCGACGTTCCTTTTTTCTTTCACGGTGGGCGAGCACTCGGTTTGGGTCGAGGCACGGAATTGTATCCTCTGCCGGATGGTCCGGCAGAACCAGTTCTGCTTGTTGTCCCGGGTTTTCCCATTTCTACGCCTGAAGCGTACCGGATGATCTCTGCGAATCTGGGGCCAGACGCTGCTTCGACAAACGCCTTTGAAGCGGAATTATGGCAAGGGGAAGGTACGCGCTTTTATCGGAGAAAACGTGTAAACCTACAGAACGATTTTGAACCATCTGCCTTTGCCCAGTTTCCGGAGTTGGCCGAAATTCAGAAGAGCCTGTGGCGCACGAGTGCATCACCGGCTGGGATGACGGGCAGCGGTTCCACCATGTTTGGATTTCACGAAAATCGGGATGAGGCGAAATCAGCGGCAGTGAAATTGAAAAATTGGAGGACCATTGCAGCGTCAACCGTCACTCGCCGAAAATTTCGTGCCATGTGGTTCAAGCAACTGGAAACATACTCAGATTGCCAATCCTGGCCTCCAGGCAAATAAAAGACTGACCGCTCCGAGTGGTTTCTAAGGGCCACGTGTTTAACCCAGAATGTAGATTTGGAAGATTGGTTGTGGATTAGACCACCCTTCATCATCTATAATTCAGAGGATCTGGATCCAGTTAAATTCTGGCTGCTAGTAGGAGATAAACAAAATGGATGAAACAACGGTCAAAGTAGTTTCTGGCGTATTGGCATTTGTACTGATTGGCATTGTGTTCTTGCGACGTAAGAACAAGGCCAAATCGGGCGGAGAAGACGAATTTTAAACTGCAGTGATTGCTGATAGATGCCTTCAACAAAAACCCAAGTGGCAAAGCCTGTGCCGAAGCAGGCTTTGACTACGCCTCAAATTAACCCAAAATATGCTTTCTTCAAACTGGAGATAGCGCCTTCGGAGATTCATCGTTGGGGCATTTATGCGCTGGAGGCAATTCCTCCAAAGCGCAAAGTGATTGAATATACCGGCGAACGCTGCAATCGTAAGGAGACCCGAAAGCGTGGTGAGGCAGACTTGAATTATCTGTTCACTTTGAATTCCTATTGGGCTCTGGACGGTTCTGTGGGCGGTAGTGGGGCCGAGTACATCAATCATTGTTGCGATCCCAACCTTTACGCCTGGGTGTTTAAGGAGCATATCCTTTACATGTCCAAGCGGACCATCAAAAAGGGTGAGGAGCTAACGATTGATTACCACTTTGAAAAGGACGTTCCCAAAGTTCCTTGTTCGTGTGGTGCCGTAACTTGCCGTGGGACGATCAACTTATTGAAATAGCCCACCGGCTTTGAACTGCCGACCTGGATACGGCAATTTCGATTCCCGCTCGATTTCTAAGAGCCGGTTGTACTTTGATAATCTTTCCGACCGGGTAATGGAGCCAATCTTGATTTGCCCGGCCCCACTAGCCACAGCCAAGTCCGCCAAAAAACTGTCTTCGGTTTCACCGGAGCGTGCCGATACCACGGCCCGGTAGCCATTCATTGCGGCCAATTCCAGCACCTCGAAAGTTTCTGTCAACGTCCCAATTTGATTCATCTTCACCAGCACCGCATTGGCAGATTCGGTGTCGATTCCCCGCTGCACTCGCGTTGGACTGGTGGTAAATAAATCGTCCCCAACCAAATTGATGTGCTCCCCTAACGAGACCGTCAATCGCTTCCAGCCTGCCCAATCATCTTCCGCCAAACCGTCTTCAATTGAGACGATAGGGTAGAGTCTGGTCCATCGTTCAAACATCTCCACCATTTCTAAGGAGGAAAGTATTTTGCTCTCTGACCGTAGCTGGTAAACACCATGCTCGAAAAATTGAGTAGAGGCTGCATCAATTGCAATGCTCACCTGTGAGGCTGGCACAAATCCAGCATGCTCGATGGATTGAACAAGCAACTGAAGAGCCTCCTCGTTAGACTTCAACCGCGGACCCCAGCCACCTTCGTCGGCCACTCCAGTAATCAAGTATCCGCTTTTATCCAAAATCGTAGCGGCAGCACGGTGGATAGCCACAGAGGCTTCCAAAGCTTCAGCGTATGTATCAAAACCATGGGGGATGATCAGGAAATCCTGAAATTCTATTTGCCCTCCAGCATGCAATCCACCAGAAAAGATATTGATCATGGGAACAGGCAACACTGGCGCTGCGCTGCCCTGCAGCGTCTTCCAGAGTGGTTCACCTTGGCCGATGCCCAGCGCACGAACCAAGGCGCAGGAAACGCCTAAAATCGAATTGGCCCCCAAACGGGATTTCCCTGGAGTTCCGTCAAGCCCAATCAACAGGCGGTCCACGGCACTGGCCTCAGCCACTTGACCGGAAAGGGCAGCCGCAATTGGACCAACCACATTTGCAACAGCCTTTCGCACGCCCTTACCCCAATAGCGAGTAAGATCGCCATCGCGAAGTTCCACCGCTTCATACGTACCCGTGGACGCGCCCGACGGCACTTGGGCGGTTCCGCGGGACCCATCAGAAAGCTGCACAGCCACTGCAATTGTAGGATGGCCACGGGAATCCAAAATTTCCCAAGCGTCCAGATTTTGAATTGTAAGGTTCACACTTTCCTTCTTTCAGCCCAAAACTGAGCTACATCTTGCGGCGGGCGCAATATCATTTGGCGGGCAAGTTGCCGGATGCGTTGCCGAGTTTCTTCCAAAGTTATGTATTCGGCAGGCGACTTGCCATCTACACGAGCCAACATCAGTGCCGCCCAATGACGCATAGTGAAGGCTTGGAATTCATCGCGAGATTCGGGAAGTTGCTTCTCTACTTGTTGATAAAAGCCCAGCGCGGCGGACTCAAGAGCAGCGGTAAGTTCCGGCCTGTGGAACGATTTCAGAATCAAGTGATTCAACAGGAAACCAGCATCGAACGAGGCGTCGCCAAAGTGGATCACTTCAAAGTCGATGGCCATTACATTAACGCCGCAGACCAACAAGTTCTTCGGACTCCAGTCTCCATGAACCAGACTGAGCTTACGCTCTCCGCTTTGATAAATCAGACGTTCAAAAAAACTCGCCAGATCAGGGTGCCTGCTTGCAGTGGCGCGATAGTAAGGGTGAAGCCGCAATTGGTCGAAAACTGTTTGATCTCCAAATTCCAATTCCAAAGAAGCATCGCGCCAACTTGCGGCGATCAGAGATCCTAATATTTTTCCAACTTCATCCGCAGTGGCTTGATTGACGATTCCCGCAAACAGGAGTTGCTTCCAATCCATCGAATCCGGCGGAGCGGCCTCCATGGCATAAATCAGGTTCGGTTCATCCAGAAACAATATTCTTGGAATTTGACCGCTGGGAAGAAATGCCGATGCAACAGAAAGTCCCCTGGCCTCGCGCAGAGTGCGGGCCGGATCAGAAAACCAATCCTGAGCCACTCGCAACTTCGCCAAAGCCTGCTTCAGCACCACGCGTCCCACCGCGGTTTCAAGCAGCAGAACAGTATTAGAAACACCGCCGCCAAGGCTGACGGGAGTTCCGATGGGCTGCCAAAGTGGACAGCGTTGCGAAAGATAGGTTTCCGCGTTTTGTTCTGAAAGAACCAGCAACTTTCCAGTCTAGTCTGCAATTCAGTTGTAATGCCAATATTGGTTGCCTCCTGAGCTACAA
>JAYUSZ010000199.1:0-11189 GCA_043755435.1 Bryobacterales bacterium
GGTTTGGATGCCTGGATCTATAGCAAGCCATTTGGCGATGCGCAATCCGGGGGCGACGTTTACTACGTTTCCAGCTGCGCCACTGGGCGGATCAGCCGCATTCTGTTAGCAGATGTTGCTGGGCACGGGCATTCCGTCGCGGAAACTGCAATGGGCCTTCGCAACTTGATGCGGCGCTTTGTGAATCATTTGGACCAGACTGAATTCGTCCGGTTACTGAATCAGCAATTCATTGCGCTGCCCCGCGAATCGGTTTTTGCGACTGCTGTTGTGACAACGTATTTTGCGCCAACCGGACTGTTGAGTGTATGCAATGCCGGTCACCCGCGTCCTTTGCTATTTCGATCGACGGAACGAAAATGGGAATTGGTGGGAAGCCATGGTTCGTCGGCTCCGCTGACAAACATGCCTCTTGGGTTTTTTGACATTACGCAATATGAACAGTATGAAATTCAGCTGGAACCGGGAGACTATTTCCTCAGCTACACCGATGCTTTGATCGAATGCACCGATGCCAATGACGAGATGTTAAAGGAGACGGGATTACTGCGCATGGCTCAAGGATTTGCAGATCTTCCCCCTGGCCAGATGATTGAGGCATTGCTCAAAGAAATTGAGCAGCAATATCCTGACAAGCTTCTCGATGACGACGTTACCTTGTTGCTGCTTCATGCTAATGGAAACGAACCGCGAGTTTCGATGAGTGAAAAGTTGAATGCCCTTGGCCGGTTTTCAAAGAGTCTGGTGCAGGCAATCGATCCACGTGCGGAGCGGCCACCGTTACCAGACACAACTTTGGCGAATCTTGGAGGAGCGATTGTTCCGGCACTCAATCGGCGATGGAGTGGGATTCCAAAGTCTAAGAAATTACTCGCCTCCCAAGAGAACTAAAGCACCTTAGAAGTCGCAGACTGCAAGTTTACTTGCAGCATTGAGAACCGTGGCTTTGTCCAACAGAAGGGTTCCATTTTTTCAGCTTTTAGCTGAATGCTTGTGACGGTCGTCGTAATCTTTTCGAAGCTGTTTGCACCTTTCCAGAAGTTTCGCTAATTCCCGGCGATTCGAGAGCTCCGTCAACTGATAAGCAACCAAGTAGAGTTCCAGAGGGTACTTAGTTGGCGGCAACAAATCCGCAATAATATTTTTGACTTGAACAATTCGACCCTAGATCGGCCCATCCACTTGGACAGTGCTGATTGTAATGTGTACTGACTACCGTGCAACAATTCAATCGAAGACCTGAAAGCCCGAACCATGGCCGGACGCTCCTTTCCCAAAGGTACGCAACTTGGCTGCTAAGACTGCCGCAACGGACCTAAGGGAGATTGAACATCAGGCTTTACATGGATATTCGCTCAAAGGTCCAGTAGACAGCGGTGCATGCTATCAACATAGATGCTGGGATTGCCACCCGGCTCCGATACCAGACGCGATTCGAGCAGTGCCAGCCTACCAACAAGAAAGCTGCCCCGATCACTGCAAGTTGACCTGCCTCAACACCAACATTAAATGTCACCAGCGCTGTCAGAAATTCCGACCGCGGCAGGGCCAGCTCTTTCAGGGCTCCAGCAAAACCCATGCCATGCAGTAATCCGAAGGCGAAGACAAGCGCCACGCGCCAGGACCTCAGTTCAGAAAGGAAGATATTCTCAATGGCTACATAAGCAATGGAAAGAGCAATCAAAGGTTCAACTATTGCCGGAGATACGTTAATCAAGCCGTACATGCTTAACCCCAACGTGATGGAATGAGCCAGTGTGAATGCGCTGACCTGCAGCAAGATCGACTTCGGGCGGCTGTTCAATAAATAGATTCCCAACACAAATAGCATATGATCCACACCGTTAGGCATGATGTGGGTGAAGCCGAGGGTGAGATAGCGCCACGCTGTGCTGAGTGAGTCCTCAGGCGGCAGGGCCGCGGTCATCGCAAATGGAGCGCTGGTCTGGTTACCCTCAAGCCATACGGTTTGTGGATTGGCGGAGGGGGAACTGCGGAAGGTCATGGCGTAGGATGCGAAGGTCCAAGCGTATGTCCAAGTGAAATTGCGAGCACCTTCAGGGATTGGTCCGGTTAGGCGTATGGTTGCGGCTGGGGCGGACATTGCGTCAATGGCGGGGGTCACGGAATAAGAAATTGCGGGATGCACTTCTGCGGAATCAAATACCAGCTTGACGCGCTTACGGAATTGTTCAGTGGAGTTTTCCAGCAGTGACTGCAATCGATCGGCGCCAGCTTCTGTAAGTCCAGGACGGCCAGCAGTTGCTTCCAGTTTTTCGGCAAGCGTTGCGGCATCGGTTACGATTTCAACCTTGTAAGTGCGATCTTCATTCAGCACAACAGAAACGCGTGAGGTACCGATTTCATGGGCTTGAACGGCGGCGGCGCAAACAAGGAGTCCGAGAATACGTTTCATTTAGGTTGTGCTCTTTGGGAGTTCGAAGGTAAGGGAAGCCCAATAGCTGGACCAATCGGCATTCGATCCGGCTGCGGCTGGAACCATGTGAACAGCCTTGACCAACCACATGCTTTTTTTGCCAGATAAGCGCAATCGCACGCGGCCGTCTTTATCGGTGCGAGCCGTGATTTTCTCCGATGGGTTCAGACGGTTCATGGCCACCACAAGTGCTCCGGCAAGTGGGCGATTTTCGTAGGTTAGGCGAACCGGAAGATCCTCACTTGGGCGGATTGCATAGGGATTTTTCTCTGCGAGAAGTTCCAATGGGAAACCAAGAGTGCGATCGCCTTGCAAGGAGGCAGCAGTGCCGGAAAGCACCAGGGTCTTGGCGCAGCGGGAAAACAGTTCGCGCGCCTTTGATTTGGTTTCATTGCGACGGGCTCGTTGTGCGATTACCGCATCGAGCCCCTCTTCCTTCAAATAGCTATTGAATTTTTCGGCCTCCAGTTCGACAGGGCTAGGCTTACTGCTATAGCCGATGACCATCATGCCGGGGCCTGCTACGCGAACAAAGCCTGCAGGATCTGCACCGTCGCGGCCAACCACTGCTTTGCGGCCAGTTGAATCCTCCACCACAAACTGATTGATGAGTGCAGGATTGCGAGGCAGGGGATCACCAAGCAGGTCTTGGCCAACTCTCAACTTCATGCTGACGATTTGGCCTGCGGCTGGAGAGAAGGTGGCAGGTTCAATCCACATGTCATGGCCGAAGGCTGCAGTAAGTGCGAAAGTGGTGAGAGTTAAGTAGCGTGAATAAGTAATCATAGTTAGCTCTTATTTTGAGGGAAGGAGTTACCCTTCCCTCACATTCTTACAAACAAGTTACGGCAATGGAATATCCGGTACGGTTGGAGTGTTCACTCCTCCGTGGCCTTGTAACAGACCCTGATGAGCCGGGGCCAGGAATGGGAACCTGCTGAGGAAGTTCTTATCGTTCACCTCAGTTCCTCTTGCAAGACCAGCAGCAGGGTCACCAGCGACAATCAGGCTGATCAAAACAGTATTTACATTCACCTGATGGCGATTTGGAGCCGTTCCACCGCCAAGGCGGCGTCCATTAGGGAAGCTGGAATCAATGGAGGCATCAATGGTGATGACGTCTCCGGTTGAACCATCTTCAATTGGAATGGGGCGGCCTAAGTTGATGGCGCGGATGATATCCAAGCGGGGTCCTCTAAGAGTAGTTACAGCCGAGGCAGGAACACCCAACGCCTTGTAGATCCCCAGCGCATCCGCATCACGCACTAACACTGGATACAGAATATCCGCACCGAAGTTACTTACATCATTCATTGGGCTTGAACGCAGGTAGACGATTTGCCGCTGTGTTCCAACCAAGCCTGCATTGAACAATGGTAATGCATTGCGTCCAACTTGAGCATAGTCGCCAGAGCCTTTGAGGCCAGTGATGATATTAGTTATATCGAGGGTCTGAGTTTGTTGGCGGCTGATGCTGGACCACACACGGAGCAAGCTGTCCGTGGAATCGGCCCGCAGAATTCCGTTGTGAGGAATGCCGGCGGGGAAAATGTCGGAAACCGGGATCTCCATGGCTATTGAAAAGATGTTGAAGCCGGTGAAAACATCCTCGCCAGGAGGACGGCGAGCACCAGAGATGCCACCAAGGTCGTCGCGATTCAAGTTAACCAGATCGAAAATTCCCTTTTCATCTAACTGGTAGGGATCATCAAATTGGCCGGCAATAATACGGCCACCGTTTGACATGGGATGAATGAAGGTGTCGACAAAAGCCTGATCGTAGAGACCTTGCTCACGGCTCGATGGATCACCAGAATCGTAACCTTTGAAGGATCCCAAACCATAGACTAAGCGATCAGTTTGAGGCCCGTGATTATTGGGGAGAACCTTAAGGTTGTCGGCAAGCACGGTGGTGTTGCCGCCGCGGGAAGAACGATCACTATCATTGTCAGATGAGCCGACAATACGGGTGACTTTCATTGTTTCGGTGCCGCCGGTGAGCTGCCACAGAAGTTCGTTACCACCACCGAGTGCGTCGTTCGGTCCTGGTGTTTTTGCGGGGTTGATTTTGTTGGTGAACTCCACCCGATACACCACTCGGTCCTTCAAGCTGGTGCCCGTTCCAATGTGGAATTCATAGCGGTAGCCATTGCAAGCGCGAAGGCCCTGATTGCCTTGGCCGGGCTCATGCAGCGGGTTGAAGTTCATGATCAGGTACAGCTTATCGTGGGCACCGTTAGATACCCAGGCATAGGTATCGGTATTGTCAGCGCAAGGTTCGTTGAGGACCGGAAGTGCCTCGCGGTGACTGGAAGCTAATGCGGTGGTTGCGACAGCCGTGAATAGGGCGGCCGCGATGGTTGCTTTATGACATCGTTTGATTGTGCTGCTTAATGACATGGGAAGCTTGTCTCCTTATATATAAGAACCGTTAGTGGTTCTAGGAGAAATACGTTAAGTACTAAGGTACCGGATGTATTAAAACGCATCTAACAACGAAAAAAGACCGCTCAAGGTACGGCTCGGTAACGTTGTTACTGAGCCGCGCGCAAGGAAGCGGTCCTTTCGGAATAATATTACGGCAGCGGGATATCCGGCACCGTTGGAGTATTCAGTCCGCCATGACCTTGCAGCAAACCCTGATGGGCTGGAGCCAGGAAGGGGAATCTATTGAGGTAGTTCTTATCGTTGATTTCAACACCCTTCGCTAGACCAGCGGCAGGATCACCAGCGACAATCAGACTGATCAGCACACTATTCACATTCACCTGATTGCGGTTCGGTGTAGTTCCACCACCCATACGGCGGCCGTTGGGAAAGCTGGAATCAAGAGCTGCGTCAATGGTAATGACGTCGCCAGTTGATCCGTCTTCAATTGGGATGGGGCGTCCCAAATTGATTGCCCTAATAATGTCAAGCCGAGGGCCGCGAAGGCTGGTAACAGCTGAGGCTGGAACACCGAGGGCTTTGTATATTCCCAGGGCATCGGCGTCGCGCACCAGCACTGGAAACAGAATGTCATTTCCGAAAGTGCTGACGTCCTTCATCGGGTTGCTTCGAAGGTATTGAGTCTGGCGCTGAGTTCCCACTAGGCCGGCGTTGAACAAAGGAAGAGCATTGCGGCCTACTTGGACGTAGCTGCCGGATCCTTTCAGGCCAGTGATGATGTTGGTGGCGTCAACCGTTTGTACTGCTTGGCGGCTGATGCTGGACCAAACGCGTAGCAGGCTGTCGGTGGAGTTTGCAAGGCCCACGTTGTCGTGAGGGATGCCGCCAGGGAATACATCGGACATAGGAATTTCAAGCGCGATGGAGAAGATGTTGAAACCGGTGAACACGTCGGTAGCTGGTGCGCGGCGTGCTCCTGCGATTCCACCCAAGTCGCCTCTGCTTAAATTGACCAAGTCAAAAATACCCTTTTCGTCCAGCTGGTAAGGATCGTCGAATTGACCGGCGATAGCACGGCCACCATTGGACAGGCGTTGAATGTACTTGTCGACAAAAGCCTGATCGTAGAGTCCTGTGTCGCGGCTGGAAGCGTCGCCGGAATCATAGCCTTTGAAGGCACCGAGTCCATAAATCAGGCGATCAGTCTGTGGACCGTGGTTGTTGGGAAGCACTGGAACGTCTTTGGCAAGCACTACGTCGCCATCGCCATTCTGATTTTCCGAACCCGCGACCCGAGTGACGGTCATCGTTTCTGTGCCGCCGGTAAGCTGCCACAAGAGTTCGTTACCACCACCCAGGGCATCGTTAGGGCCTGGAGCTTTGGCGGGGGTAAGCGTGTTGGTGAATTCCACGCGGTAGACAATTTTATCGGCGAGGCTTGCACCTTTGCCAATGTGGAATTCGTAACGGTAGCCATTGCATGCGCGCAGGCCCTGGTTGCCTTGGCCGGGTTCATGCAACGGGTTAAAGTTCATGATCAGGTAAAGCTTGTCATGGGCACCGGGGGCTACCCAGGCATAGGTGTCGGTATTGTCGGCACAGGGTTCATTGAGGACCGCAAGAGCTTCGCGATGGCTGGAACCATATACAGTAGTTCCGGCCGCAGCGAGCAAGGTCACTGCGATCAAATTTTTGGACGTTCGTAAAATACTCATCTTTTGCATTGTTTCCTTTGAACCGATGGCTAAATGCCTAATGGTTCTAAGGGTGTTACGACATGGAGTGTGGGTTTGGATTTAGTTGAGCGCAATTTTCTTGCGCTTCTTTGTCACTTTTGGTGGCAGGCCCCGAGCCTGCAGGCCCACGCCCTCGTCCGCCTCTCCAGAACCAGCCAATCGCCCCGGGCTCACACCGCCCCAAAATGCTCCACCGGAAGCAACCGCAACCGGTGTGCAGGCACGCACAAAAGCTTCCGTTCACACTCCCAGCCTAGAATGCGATAGCATGCGATGGATGACTCATAAAACCCTGTGGTTATTTTCGTTGTCAGCTGCGATTTTGTCTGCTGCTGAGCCTACAATGAAGTGCGAAGCGCTGACCGCTAAGTCCTTCGGCGACGAAGTGAAGATTCATTCAGCCGCTCTTGTGCCTGCCAAGGGCAACTTACCAGAACATTGCGATGTGCGCGGCGTCATTTGGCCAGAAGCAGGATTCGCAATAAAGCTGCCTACCACTTGGAATGAACGCTTTCAAATGGTGGGCAATGGGGGTACAGCGGGCACCATCAGTTTGGGGGCGGTAGATGGCGCACTTCGTAAGGGCTTTGCCGCATCTTCCACCGACACTGGTCACGATGCCGCTAAAGAACCCCTGGCAACCTTCGCCTATGTAACTCCCGAAAATCCAAATGGCCACAGAAAGCTACTCGACTTCGCTTATCTGGCGGTACACGAAACTGCAGTTCTATCAAAGCAGGTAATCAAGGCATATTACAGCGCGGCACCACGCTATTCGTATTGGGTCGGATGCTCAACTGGTGGCCGCCAGGGAATGCATGAGGCGCAACGTTATCCCGAGGATTTTGATGGGTTGGTGATCGGCGCTCCGGGTTTGTATCTTACTGGCAACGTCACACGCCGTATATGGGTTGGACAGTCTCAATTGGGTGCCGGAGCGATTCCGGTGGAGAAATTGCCCCTGTTGACTAAGTTGGTTTACGATAAGTGCGATGCGGTTGACGGACTGAAAGACGGTGTCATTGACGACCCTCGGCGATGCGGATTCAAGGCAGCGAAGGATGTTCCTAAGTGCGACGGGGCGGATGGCGCAGATTGCTTTACTGCATCGCAGATTGAAGCCTTGGGCAAGATCTACGGTGGTCCCCATACGTCCAAAGGTAAGCAACTCTTCCCCGGCGAACCAGTAGGGAGCGAGCCCGTGTGGTCTGACAATTTGATTGGACCCATTAAAACAGTGCTGCCGCGTTCCGAAAGTCAGATGAAAATGGCTATGCTGGACCCGCCGCCCGGACCATCTTGGAGTTACACCATGTTCAACTTCGATACTGATCCGCCTCGGGTATCCAAAGCTGCTGCGGAGTTGAATGCTCGTAATCCTGACCTGGCACCACTGAAGAAGCGTGGTGGAAAGATTATCCACTATTCAGGCTGGGCCGATCAGCAAGTGAATCCCTTTCCTGGCATTGAGTATTACGAAACGGTGAGCAAGCGTATGGGAGATTCTGCAACCCGCGATTTCTATCGGCTGTTCATGGTGCCCGGAATGTTCCACTGTAATGGCGGGCCAGGGTGTAGTTCCGTTGACTGGCTCTCATCGTTGATGGATTGGGTGGAAAAGGGAACAGCTCCTGCGCAATTGACTGGGTCCCATATTGAAAATGGGAAGACGACACGGACTAGGCCAATCTGCCCCTATCCACAGGTAGCGCGGTACAAGGGCACGGGAAGCATTGATGAAGAAGGTAGCTTCGCTTGCGTGACGCAGCGCTAGTGGGATGGGGGGGCGTTGCAGTCGCGGCCGCCGGCGGCAACCGCCAAAACTGTCACCCGTAAAGGGCTGAGCCTGGGTGCCGGTCGAAAATGGCTGTCAGTACGCATCCACTCGAGAGAGATAACGGTGGGTTGGGTCTGTGGGGCAGGCTTTGCCGGAGGCAGAGACGGGAAAGAGAGACCAGGGGAGGGGCTGGATAGTGTCAACAAGAAGCTTATAGGAGGCTGCGCGCTACGTCGAGGGCTCGGATTAGCGTGCCACTACCCGGATTTCAGAGATTCAATTCAGATCGCTCACCCCTTGACCGCAACCATGTTCCGGGCGTAGAGTCGTTGTACATCATGTCACGGATTTTCTTAGTTATTTCCCTCGCTTCAGCGCACTTATTTGGACAAACAACTGCTGAAATCACAGGTCGGATCACGGACGCCACCAAGGCGGTAGTGGCTGGCGCTACTGTTACGGCTACTAACATCGACAGGAAAACTGCGCGCACAACGCTATCCAACGACCAGGGCTATTTCATCCTGCCGAGCATCGACAAAGGCAATTACGAAGTGGTGGTGCAAGCATCGGGCTTCAAACCGGTCACTCAGACTGGCCTGAAGCTGGACCTCAACCAGTCTCTTCGGCTCGATTTCTCACTTGAGGTCGGAGCGGTGTCTGAAAAAATCCAGGTGGTTGGTGATATTCCGGTCCTGGAAGTGAATACGGCTCAACTGGGCACGGTGATTACCGAGGAGAAGATCTCAGAGTTGCCACTGAATGCTCGCAATTTCACCCAACTGCTGACTCTAACGCCTGGTGCCGCCCCGATTAGCGTCGCCCAGAACGCCGGAGGCGGCCAGACAACTCCGCGCATTGGCATTCTGGTGTTCCCCGCAATCAACGGACAGAGCAACCGCAGCAACAGCTTCACGCTTGACGGGGTCTCTAACAACGGGCACTTTACCGGTACATACTCGATTGCGCCGAATGTGGATGCAATCAGCCAGTTCAAGGTGCAGTCGCATAGCGATCAGGCCGAGTTTGGCGGCGTGACAGGCGGTACAATCAACATTGCCACCAAGAGTGGCACCAACGAATTCCACGGCAGCGCCTATGAATTCCTGCGCAATGACGCCCTGGACGCCCGCGGCTTTTTCACGGCTGGCAAGCCGGCGCTGCGGCAGAACCAGTTTGGCGCCGCGGTGGGCGGACCCATTTTTAAGAACAAAACGTTTTTCCATAGCTCCTACGAAGGTTATCGCCAGCGCAACGCCTCAGCAGCGCTTGCTCTGGTGCCAACGACCGCAGAACTGTCCGGTGATTTTTCAACGACGACGCGGGCGCTTTTCGACCCCTACTCCACACGCGCCGATCCGACTAATGCCAACCGCCTGCTGCGAGATCCGTTCCCAAATAACCGGATCCCGGGCACCCGCCTGAGCCCTTCCATCCGCGCCTTCGCTGATGCCATCATTCCGAAGCCAATCACCACTGGGTTCACCAATTCCAATGCCCGCAATGACGACCCGCAGACATTCCCTTCCGACAGCGCCAGCATTCGCGTGGATCACTATATTTCCACCCGCGATTCGGCTTGGTTCCGCTATAACTGGAGCGAACAGAACACCTCCTCCGCTCTTGCTCTACGAGGGACGGCCATAACGGGAAACATTCCGGCGAAGAACCTTGGCACCGGTTACACGCACACCTTCGGGCCGGCCACCGTGCTCAGTGGACTGTTCGGATTCACCAGCACCTCCTTCTTCGATGTTCCTGTTCTCACCAATCGAAACCTGATCGCCGACGGTTTCTTCAAGGGATTCCCCAACGACCCTCGCGCGCCAACACCGGGTGTGAATATTCCCGGCTATTTCAGCTTGAGCCAGCGCAACCGCCAATTGGGTCCGCAACGCGGTTGGCAGGGACGAGTCGATTTAGCGCACAGCGTTGGCCGGCATAGTCTTAAGTTCGGAGGAGAGTTGGTGCGGCAGCCCTGGACCAACATCCAGCTTACAGAGACGCTGTCATTTAACACTAGACAGACCGCCGATCTGAACAGCTTGGGTAACACAGGTTCGGCTCTGGCGTCGTTTGTCATGGGCTTGATGGAATCAAGCGAACTGAGCCAGGCAGATTTCACGGTGGAATCCCAGATCGGCAATTTCTATGCACAGGACTCGTGGAAGGTCACCGATAAGTTGACAGTGAATCTGGGTCTGCGGTGGGACATCTTCCGCGCGCCGGACTTTTCCAGAGGCTTTGCCTCCACCTGGGATTTCAACACCGGCAAATACCTGGTGGGTATCAACAAGCCCCCGGCATGCACTGCCAGCCAGGGTCCGCCTTGCCTCCCCGATCCAAACAGCGACTTCGCGAATCGTTACCTGGTGTTCACGGGATCGTCGAAGTTGCGTTCCGATCAGTTGCGACTTCCCGGCCCACGGTTCGGGTTGGCGTACCGCATCCGTCCAAGAACAGTGGTGCGCGGCTCGTATGGCATCTTCTACGACTTGATGGCGGGCGTGAATCAGCAGGCGCAGAACGGCAATATTAACAACGCTAACTGGCCGGGCTTTATCGGTTTGACCACAGTGTCGAACACCAACTTTGTGGATGCAACTGCGGACGCGCCTTTCGGTGCAGCGATCGTTTCCCGGCCAACCCCAACACCATCCGGCAGGGCGTTCTATTACGATCCTCGCTTCAGCAACCCATATTCCCAACAGTGGAACTTTGAGATCCAGAATGAGTTTGCCGCCAATTTCAGCCTCAGTGTCGCCTACGTCGGATCGCACAGTCTGCGCCTTGCAGTTGCTGGAGATTACAATACGGCACTGACACCCGGCCCGGGACCGGTGGCACCACG
>JAYUSZ010000200.1:0-11156 GCA_043755435.1 Bryobacterales bacterium
CGGAAATGCACATCGGCTTCAAGGAGGGCGACGCGGATCTCCCGCAGCGCGGCTTCCATATTCTCAGCCGTCAATTTCCCTTCGCCGCGGAGGTTCTTGAAAACCTTCTGCAGCTTGTCGCTTAATGCTTCAAACATTGTGTGCTTTGTCGGAACCAGACAAGCGAGTGAGCGCATGCCGGGACGCTACCGGAGTTCGGGTAGTCTTTATATTATGGCACGGGAGGGGGGAGGCGGGTTGAGCATTCGACTCGTCTATCTTAAGCCCATCCAAATGCTTTCTCGAACACTAGGCTTTCCGTTTCGAGTCATAGGTTTCCGTTTCACACACGCAGTGTTTTTAACAAGAACCTCAGCTACAACACTTGTAGCCATGGATCTAACATTTCAATCACTTTTTGGTTTATCACAAAGCGCCCTCGCGCGACTCTCTATTATTAGCTGCTATAAGCTTTGCACCTACGAATTGGGGACCGGAACTCTTGAGCCAAGCGAACGAGACAAAATCCGTTCAGCATTCGAGAACGAAGTCTCACGATTCAACAAATTGGTCCCAAGCTCGATATAAGCCAAGTCAACTTCGACGAACAATGCAATAGCACTTCAAAGCTTTTCACTCGACGCCTCGGAAGAATCTATTTATACACACACCGGCTGGAGGGAGATACAAGGCAAATGAGTCTACTTACATGCTGACGGAGCTATTGGCGCGGAGGGTGCGATTTCGACAGTCGCAGTTCAATTGCCGACGGCCCTTAAACGATATGTTTTGAAGTTGCCCGCAGACGCAAGCGGACTTGCTGCTGCTCTGAGAGCTAGTCTACGCTTGACGGAACTGGGTCCAGATAAGAGCGAGCGGCCACCACTGGGGTCCAAATGAGGTCCAAATCGCTATCAACTAAGTCTTTTCTTTTTATAAAGCGTTGCTTGTAAGTGATTTAAATGGCATGGAAGAGGTCGACGGTTCGAATCCCTTCAGGTCCACCAAACTTCTCAAAGTAAGAAGAATTACTCCCAATTGCGATAGTATCATTGAGTGCTGTTGACTCGACGGGAACTCTTTGCTCTTCTTGCTCCCACTACCGCTGCTCCCGAACTGGGAGGCCGCGGCTGTATCCTACGCAATGGCCGAACCATCAAGACCTGGGGCGATCAAGCAGATCGTCGCGACGTTTTGTCCTCCGCAAAACCCGTGATGACGACTTTGCTTTTTTTCGCCATCGCCGAAAGAAAGATTAGCGGGCTTGACGCGCGCATTTCCGATTTCGGTTGGGATCTGAATCAAAAAGACCGCACCATGACCTTCCTCCATCTCACTTCAATGACCAGTGGATATGGGCGTCCCGAAGCTCCGGGTGCTGCCTGGGCCTACAATGACTACGCTATCAATCTTTATCAGAAGACGCTGTTTGACAGGGTATTTCAACAAACCCCAGAAGTGTGCGCTGCCAGGCTAAACAATGCATTGGGGTTGCAAGATGGGTTAGCTTTTCGCGCAAACAACGGGCGCATATCGGCCTCGGTTCGCGATTTCGCCCGCATCGCACAGCTCTGGCTAAACAAAGGCAAGTGGAACGGCAAACAGATTTTGCCCAAGCGTCTGTTTGATTTATATTGCAGGCCGCAAACGCCACGCGATTTGCCTCACACCCTAAAAGCAGACACCAACGACTATCTGAAAATCGGTACCTATGGCGGCGGCTCCGATCATTTCACCGATTACGGCGCAGGTATTTATGGAGGGAATTGGTGGTTCAATCGTGTAGGCAGGCTTCATCCAAACAGCATCACGTGGCCCGATGCGCCGCGAGATACTTTCATGTCCATCGGTGCTGGCGGAAATTGTGCTGTCATGATTCCAAGCAAGAAGTTGGTGATGGTCGCAATGGGTGCCAATTGGGGCAAACTCGAGCCAGGCAATGCAGCCTCGCCCGCCAACCAGCACATTAAAGCATTGTTGCACCCATAATGCCGCGCACAATTCTTTTGACCCTCTTGTTCCTGCTGTCCTGGATCTTGTATTTGGATCGTGCTGCAATTTCCACAGCGAAGGATCTGATTGCCAAAGATCTGGGGCTTTCCAATCAAGCCATGGGTGTTGTGTTTGGCAGCTTCGCACTTGCTTACGCTCTAGGACAAATTCCAGCAGGTGCATTTGCGGATCGCTTTGGTTCGCGATGGACCCTTACTATCGTTGTTTCTGCCTGGAGCTGTTTCACTGCGTTAACGGGGTTGGCCCCTGAGTTCGCATCGCTGGTAGTGATCCGGTTCCTGTTCGGTTTAGCAGAGGCAGGAGCCTTTCCCGCTTCGGCCAGAGCATTCTACGCATGGCTTCCGCCGGAACTACACGGTCGGGCTAATGGCATCATTTTCTCCGGTTCCAGGCTTGGGGCCGCATTGTCATTCCCTATCTTGGCCGGATTATTGGACGGTTTTGGGTGGCGAGTTGCGTTCTTTTTGCTGGGCATTCCGGGTCTTTTGTGGGCTGCCGTTTGGTTCGCATGGTTTCGGGATAAGCCGGCAGCAGTCGTAAAGAATGTTGAGCCGCCTCTGTCTCAGATATTCCGGTCGCGAGCCATGTTACAGGTGATGGGCCAATACTTTGCCAGCAACTTCACTTTCTTTTTGTGCCTCACCTGGATGTTGCCATACCTGATGGAACGCTACCATCTCACCAGAGAACGGGCATCCTGGTATTCGATGACCATCCTATTGGTTGGCGCAACGGCTCAATGGGTCTCTGGTTTTCTTACCGATTGGTTGTATCGCCGATACCCACGCTGGAGCAGACGGGCACCGGCATTGACCGGTTTCACGATCGCCGCAGTGGCTCTGCTGTTGCTCACCCGCGCTGATTCAGCACAAATGGCAGTGGGGTTGTTCACTTTGGCTACGTTCGGAACTGAGATGACCATTAGCCCAAGTTGGGCTTACTGTATCGACATTGGTGGCGGAAAATCGGGCTCAGTATCCGGTGCCATGAACATGGTTGGAAATTTGGGTGCATTCGTTAGCGCCAGCGCATTTCCCGCACTGGCCCGCTGGAATGGTGGCGACGCTGGGTTATACTTCCTTGTGGCCGCAACGTTAAACGCAGCTAGTGCATTTTTGTGGATACGAATGCCTTTGAAGGAGGGATCAAAATGAAATCGATCTGTCTGTTGTTGGTGGCGGTGCCTTTGATCGCGCTCGATATTCCGCGTTACGGTACTCATGATTTTGCCTATACGGCAACTGCCGCTGGAAACCCATTCGATGTTGTCGTCACCGGCAACTTCACTGGGCCCGCAGGAGAGCGTTTGATCGTTCCCGGCTTTTACGACGGTGCAAACACTTGGAAAATCCGTTTCTCGCCTACGGTGCAAGGCAAGTGGTCTTTGCGCACAGTATCCACACTCCCAGCGCTTGATGGTAAGGCCGATACATCCATCGTATGCGTTGCCAACACACATCCGCATATTCGGAAAGGCGGGTTGCGGGTGGATTCAGCGCATCCTTACCACTTCATTCACGAAGATGGGTCGCGCTATTTCCTGTTGGGTTACGAGGCGGACTGGTTGTGGGGTGTTGGCGATGGCATGCACACACTAATCAACCAGATGTCGGCGCGCGGGTTCAATCACGTTCTGGTGAATATTTACGGGCACGATACGAATTGGAGTCCAGAAAAGAAACACCAATATGACTTCGGCCCGCCTACGGTTTATCCCTGGGAAGGCACCAATGAAGCTCCGGATCATTCGCGCTTGAATCCAAAATTTTTTCAGCATTATGACAGCATGATGAAGGCACTGCAGGATAAAGGAATTGTCGCCCACATCATGTTGAAGGTTTATAACAAGAAAGTGAAATGGCCTTCAAAATGGAGTACGGATGAGGAACGTTACTTCCGCTACGTTTCCGCACGCTATCAGGCCTTTCAAAATGTGGTGTGGGATTTTGCTAAGGAATCCTACAACGAAAAAGACGAAGTGCTGCAGTCTCGCTTAACGGACATTGTCCGTTCTAGTGATGCCTATCATCGTTTATTCACTGCCCATGACGACGATGCCTACTCCTGGAATGGCGAACTAAACAGGAATTTAGATTTCCGGACAGATCAACAGCATTCGGACTTCGCCGAATCAATTGCATTTGAACGGTCAATGCGCAAGTGGCCTGTGATCAATTCCGAATTCGGGTACGAACGTGGCGTGGACAAATTTCCTACCTATCGCACAGAACACGATTGGGAAGAACAATTGCGGCGTGGATATTTAGTCTACTTTGCCGGTGGTTATGGCGTTTACTACTATCACAACACTGCTTGGGACGTGTTCAAGCCTGAGCCTGAACCACCAGGCATGGCGCGCTTCCAACGCCTTCGCCTGATTTTGGAACCGTTACCTTATTGGCGGATGGAACCAGCCAACGATTTGGCTTTTGGTGGAACATGCCTGGCATTGCTGGGTGAAGCTTACGCGTTCTATGTGGAAGGTGCGAAGTTGACTGCAAATCTTTCGCAGCTAGCGGGTCCGGCGACCGCTGAATGGATCAATACCTGGGACGGCTCTCGGCAGGCGGAAACCGTCCAGGCTGACGTAGTGCGGCTCGACAAACCCAAGTCATTTGGCAAGGCTCCTGCTGTTCTTGTTGTCAGGAAAAAATAGCTGGCAGTCAGGCTTCCATTTTAAGTTCTAAATCTATATCATGGCTGTACTCTTATGAATAAGCTCTGTTCGCTTTTCCTGTTTTCCTATGCCCTGATTTATGGTCAATTGAATACCGGAACGATCACCGGCGTTGTCCTCGATCCCAGTGGTGCCGTCATTGCCGGCGCCGAAATTGTGCTCACCAGTGAATTAACTGGTGACGCGCGCAAGACTCTCTCCAAAGAGACCGGGAATTTCACACTCCCCGGAGTTCCAGCGGGCACCTATACGCTACGTGTAGGCTCTAAGGGTTTCCAGTCAATGGAAAGGAAGAATCTGGTTGTTGCCTCAAATGAGTATCTCCCTGCAGGCAACATCACTTTGCAGCCCGGCAGCACTACGGAAGTGATCAGCGTCGTGGCTAGTCGAGCTATCGTGCAAACTGCAAGCGCTGAAAACTCTGCTCTTTTGGATTCGAAACAGATGAGCACCATGCTCACTCGTGGCCGCGATGTTATTTCCTTGTTGCGGTTGATGCCTGGTGTTTCGCAGAATAGCGATCCGAACTCTCTGGGGAGTGAAATCGGAACGTCAGCTCCGAACATAGGCGGATTGCGGACCACCGACAGCACCATTTCTGTTGACGGCATGGTAAGTAGTGATTCCGATAACGTCAATGTTGGGATCACGTCGGTCAGCATGGATGCTGTAGAAGAAGTGAAAGTGCTAGTGAACAATTACCAGGCCGAATATGGCCGTAATGCAGGTGCCCAGGTTTCCGTCATCTCAAAATCCGGCACTAAGGAATACCATGGCACGGCGTCCTGGTTTAAGCGGCATGAGATGTTCAACGCGAATAATTTCTTCAGTAATCTGAATGGGCTACCAAAGCCGGTGTATCGTTACAACACGTTCACTGGAACTTTAGGCGGTCCGCTGACCATCCCCGGACTACTCAATAAGAGTCGTGAGAAACTCTTCTTCTTTTACGCTCACGAACATTGGTTAGCACGCGAACCGCAAGGCGTTCAACGAACTACCATGCCCACCACTCTGGAGCGGCAGGGGAATTTTTCGCAAACAGTGAACCAGAACGGTTCCCTTATTGTCGTGCGCGACCCCACGAATCAGCAGCCTTTCTCAGGCAACGTAATTCCAACAAATCGCTTGAATCCGCTAGGTCAGGCCATGCTGAACATTTTCCCGCAACCCAATTTCTTAAATCGTGCGGTAAGCCAGGGGGCGTATAACTACCAGTTCCAGGATATTCGCGACCTGCCCAAACGTCTGGACCAGATCAAAGTTGACTACAACGCCACAGCAAAGGACCGGCTCGGCTTCCGCTATCGTGATTGGAAGCAGAGCTCCAGTGGATTTACCTCCATCGCCGGGTGGAGCTCCAATTGGGATCACTACAACAACACTTATTCAAAGATTGAACGTAGCGCTTTGATGAATTACACCCGCACGGTGACGCCTAACATACTGAATGAATTTGTAGTTGGCGGACGGGTAATTTTCGAAGGTGCGCCTAAGCCCTCACTGGAGCAGGCGGCCCCGGTATTGAGGGCCACTAAGGGACTTGGTGGCTTACGGCAGCTTTATCCGGAAGCCAATCCTGACAAGTACCTGCCCGTTATGACCTTCGGAGGCGTAGTTGGTGCTCCAACCATTGGGTACGATAACCGTTGGCCGATTAATGCCGGCGACACACGGTGGTCGTTAGGCAATAACACCACCTGGACCCGCGGCAAGCACAATGTGAAAGGGGGTATGTATTACGAATTCAATCTTAGCGATGAGGGCATTGCCGGGAACTGCTTTACCGGATGCTTCGACTTTACCGCCGATTCCAACAATCCGCGCGATACCAGCTTTGCCTTCTCCAATGCCGTGATGGGTAACTTCCGCAACTATTCGGAATCGTCCAAACGGAACTTTCGTGGTGGACAAAATTACACACTGGAATTCTTCTTGCAAGATAGCTGGAAAGTCTCTCGACGGCTAACCGTGGAACTTGGCCTGCGTGTTTCTGCGTTTTCGCCTTGGGTGCTGCAACCAGTACAAGAAGGCGCGGCCTGGGTGCTGGAACGCTACAATGCAGCGAAAAGAGTGCAACTCTTCCGGCCCGTTTTATCCGGTGGAAGAAGGTTGGGACAAAATCCGGTCACTGGTGAAATCGTGCCGGCTGTTCTCATTGGTGCAATTGTTCCGGGTGTTGGTGATCCGTTCAATGGCATGGTGTTGGGCAGCGATACCAGTGTTCCGCCGGGTTGGCAAAACAAACCCAGTCCACAATGGGGACCGCGTTTTGGTTTTGCTTATGATGTTTTTGGCAATGGAAAGACAGCCATTCGTGGCGGATTCGGCATTACTCGGCAAACGCAGATCAACTCCGCTTACGCTAATAGTCAAGTGAACGCTGCGCCACCAATCGTGCTGCAGCCCAATATTTACTACGACACAATTGAAAACGTTTTCGGTAGCGGCAGTTCCAACAGCGGGTATCTTTTCCCGCCAGGTGCAGTTCGCAGTTTCGAGCGCGACTACAAACCAACTGGAGTCTACAACTATTCGCTGAACATTCAGCAGAACATTGGTTTCGATTCGGTTCTGAGCGTTGCTTACGTCGGCAACGTGGCCCGCAATCTGAATATGAACCGCAACTTGAATACGCTACCTTATGGAACACGCTTTCAGCCATGGGCGCAAGATGCCACTAGTCCTGGCAGACCGCTGCCGGATACGTTTCTAGTTTCTTACCCCGGGTTCCAAACGATTAACGCAATGGAGAACTCCGGAACTTCCAATTACAACTCGCTGCAAACCACAGTTACTCGCCGTTTCAGCAAGGGGTTGCAATTTGGCGGTGCGTGGACTTACTCGAAGTCTATGAACCTGTCCGATACACCTGCGAACATGCCGCTTTACCGCAGCGCCCGCGAATTTCTATACGGTAAAGCAGGGTTTGATCAAACACATATCCTAGCAGTGAACTTTACTTATGATGTGCCCGGTTTGAGTAAGTTCGTTCCTGGCCGAGTTACTCGTTTTGTGCTGGATCGTTGGCAGTTGGCCGGCTTTGGGACTATGGCAAGCGGTTTCCCTTCGGGGGTAGGCTTCACAACTGTCGACAACGCTGACCTTACTGGTGGTGGGGACGGCGGCCGAATCAATGTTAGCGATGTAGCGCTGATTGCAAAAGGGGACAGAACGTTCAGCCGCTGGTTTAATCCAACAGTTTTCTCGCGCCCGGCTCAGCGTAGTTTTGGTAATGCTCCGAAGGACGTTTTCCGTGGTCCTGGTATCAATTCCTGGGATATTTCTGTGTTCAAGAACTTCCCGGTGTTAAAGGAATCGCACGTCATCCAATTCCGCAGCGAGTTCTACAATATGTTGAATCACACCCAATTTTCGGCAGTTGATTCGACGGCGCGTTTTGATGCGGCAGGTAACCAGGTGAACACGCGGCTTGGTCAGGTGACCGGGGCCCGCGCCGCCCGTGTTATTCAATTCGCATTAAGCTTCAAATTTTAGTTCGCAAAACGGCAGCGGGTCAGTCCGCGCAGCTTGCATCAGGCAAGCCTGGAGACCATAACATCTCAATCAATGCTCGTTAGTGCCGTGAGTTCTGCTAAACCTGAATCTCGAAGTTGCAAAACAAAGCCAATTTGCCCGTTTTCGCAATCTCGATAAATGGCAGTCACAACACTTGTCCAGCTGAATTTGCTCTCTTTTCATCCGCTTGCAAAACGCAATAGGCTGCGAACTCTAAACCTGTGAGACTCTTTCTACAGGAAGACAAATTTCTGGCCAGCAACTTCTCGAAAAATTGAGTCCTCGAGGCGATTAACTCCTCTGGCGTTCTGAATGGAATCTGAATCGCAAACACGACTGATAAACGTGAATGCGAGCTGTACGAAGCAGGCTGCTTGTTGGGAGCAGTCCAGAAGGTTAATGAGGAACGCCAGTTGAATAGAGTTTTTGTTTGTCTGTCCGCAGTGCCGTAGCTCGCTTGTTCGTCAGAAGATTTTTATCTTCAGAATTGAGGCTAAATAAATTACAGCCAGCCCCGCTGAACCTTCATCTTTTACAAAATGATGAAGTTCCTCGTACTGCTTTCTGCCATCTGTTCCCTCAATGCTGTTGAACCAAATACATGGCCGCAATGGCGCGGACCTGCACGTACCGGTCATACAACCGGAGCAAATTGGCCTGCCAATTTTCAAAGTCTTGAAGTAATATGGCGCGCCCCGCTGGACAAAGGGTATCCCGGTCCGATTGTTGCCGAGGATCGCGTCTTCGTCGCAGAGACTGCAAATGCAGACACCGAAGTGGTGAAAGCTCTTGACCGTAAAACCGGGAATCAGCTATGGCAAGTCTCCTGGAAAGGGAAAATATCAGTGCCCTTTTAGGCAAAGAAAAGCGGCGATTGGATTCGTTCCACCCCTGCCTTCGACGGATCCACTTTATACGTAGGCGGCATGGAAGAGGTCCTGGTCGCCCTCGATGGAAAAACGGGCCGCGAACTGTGGCGAGTGGACTTTCCCAACCGCTTTCGCCAACCAAAACCTGAATTCGGCTTCGCCAGCTCGCCTCTGTTGGATGGAGAATTCCTCTATGTACAGGCAGCAAACTCTGTAGTGAAATTGAATAAGAAAGATGGCTCTACAGCTTGGCGAGTCCTGGAACACGGAGGTGGAGTAATGGAGAGTGGAGCCTTCTCTTCCCCGGTTCTAGCCACAGTTGCCGGTAAGAAACAGATCGTCGTGGGCACTCGTACCAGCCTCGCCGGGCTCGATGCAACAAGCGGCTCAGTTCTTTGGTCACGAGACGTTCCAAACTATCGCGGTATGAATATCTTGACGCCCATGGTGATTGGCGATCAGGTATTCACTAGCCTCTACCGCGAGGATTCTTTCCTGTTCACCATCAAAGACAATGGCGGCAAGTTGGAGTCTAAAGAAGTTTGGAAGAACAAAGCCAAAGGCTATATGTCCACCCCAGTGGTGATTGGGGATTACCTATACATCCATCTGATGAGCCAACGATTCTCATGCATCGACCTGAAGACCGGGGAAACAAAGTGGACCACAGAGCCCTATGGCCAATACTGGTCAATGGCCGTGAATGGCGATAAGATCCTGGCTCTGGACGAGGCCGGAAAGCTCCTACTCATCCGCGCAAATCCTGAAAAGTTTGAGCTTCTGGATTCGCGCGAGGTCAGCCAATCCTCCACTTGGGCGCACATCGCCATTGCTGGCAAAGACGTGTTCGTTCGTGAATTGACCGGGATTACTGCCTATCGCTGGGACTCCGCCGTTCCATCTGTGGGCCGGCCTAAAACATAATAGCGGATTATTTCGCGGCTACAGGTGCTGCTGGAGCGGCAGCGGCTCTTGCTGCCAATGTCTCAGCGATTTCTGCTCTCAATACTTGAATCTTGGCCCGGCGTCGGATGTTCTGCTTACGCAATCTATGTGCACGCGCTGTATCGCCACTAAATTTTGACATTGATCGATCTCCTTGACTAGCGGTAGGAATTCCGGGAGGGATCGATTGGGGCAGGAAAACACTTGCTCTAACAAACGATTTGCTGGATTCGAAGGCTTACCTAAGACTACCATGGCCACTGCCTTCTGTGAATTAGCAAAACAAGTGTGCCCGGATATTCACAGCCCCAATCAGCAAAACGACTGAAAACAATATCGGAGCATTGGCGAAAACCTTTGGGTTCCTGGCGTGCATTGCACCACGCCCATGAAGCCTTCCCAATTTATTTCCCTTGCGCTGCACATTACCCTGTTAGCGCTTCTGCTAATCCCCATCACCACTTCTTCCACCGCAGTTGTTTTCGTTGAGCCTAACCAACCGCTGCTACTTCCACCGATCCGTCTGCGAACCGTCGAAGCTGGTGGAGGCGGCGGCGGACCCCAATCGTTATTGCCTGCAACTCAAGGTAGCCTGCCACAATCCGCCCCACGTCCCTTGCTTCCTCCTCAACTGCGCCCGCCGGAGCATTCTGTATTGATGATTGAACCCACTCTTGACTTGCCGCAGCCCGACCCGGCACTGATGAAGTTCGCAAACTTTGGATCACCCTGGGCTTCACCCGGACCGCCCTCTCCTGGCAACGGGAAAGCCGGCTATTTGGGGGATGGCGATGGCGGTCCAGCAGGGCCCGGCGTAGGCAATAAAGGCCTCGGCCCAGATTCCGGCAGAAACGTGGGCGGAAGCAGTAAGTGCGCCCAATCCATCAGTCCAGTTCTACTCTACAAGGTGGAGCCTGAATTTACCGAAGAAGCGCGCAAAGCCCGTATCCAGGGTGCCGTGATGATCAAAGCCATCATCAATGAATCAGGGGTTGTGCAGCAGCCTCAAGTAACGCGGAGTTTAGGGCTTGGCTTGGATGAACGGGCACTGGAGGCAGTTGAAAAATGGCGGTTCAAACCCGGAGTGAAAAACTGCCGCCCCGCTGCAATGAGTGCTTGGATTGAAGTACACTTCCACTTACTCTGACTTACTT
>JAYUSZ010000201.1:0-4415 GCA_043755435.1 Bryobacterales bacterium
CTGGTCTTTTCGAGTCGCAAAATAGGGAAACACGCGGGCTGTCCCCGGGTTAAGGTTAAAATGCACCTATCCTATGCCACTCTTTCTCACTGCTGCTGAAGCCGTTAAGTTGATTCCCGATAACGCCATTCTGGCATCCAGTGGTTTCGTTGGATGTGGGCAGCCCGAAGAACTCGCTGCTGCACTCGAACTCCACTTCCTTCAAACACAAGTACCTCGCGACCTCACCCTGATCTTCGCTGCTGGTCAAGGTGACGGACACAACCGTGGGCTCAATCATTTGGGTCACGCCGGACTTCTGAAACGCGTGATTGGCGGGCATTGGAACCTTGTGCCGAAATTGGCAAGACTTGCTCTTGAAGGCAAGGTTGAGGCTTACAATTTTCCTCAGGGAGTTATTTCAAAATTGTTTCGTGAAGTGGCTTCAGGCAATCCAGGAATGCTGAGCCGCGTAGGCCCAGGCACCTTCGTCGATCCGCAATTTGGTGGCGGCAAAATTGGGGCGCTTACCAAAGAGGATCTGGTTGACCGCATCACAATGGATGGCGTTGAAATGCTTTGGTATCGCGCGCCGCGGGTGAACACTGCCTTGCTCCGTGGCAGTGCCAGTGATTCGCAAGGCAACATCTCCATGGAAAACGAAGCCATCACTGGGGAAGCTTTGGCAATTGCGCAAGCTGCCCATCGCAATGGTGGACCGGTGATTGTGCAAGTGGAACGCATGGCACCCGATTTCAGCCGGGATCCCAAATCCATTCGCATCCCAGGCATTTTCGTCGATGCCGTTGTTGTCGCCTCGCCGGAAAATCACTGGCAAACTTACGACGGAGCGATGAATGAGCATTACGTCCAACAGGGCCCCAACACGGGCATTGAGTTGGAGCGTTTGCCACCCGGTGTCCGGCGCTGGATTGCTGCGCGTTGTCTGGCGGATTTGCATGATGGCGACGTGGCGAATCTTGGCATTGGGATGGCAGAAGGCATTGCTTCGTTAGCTTGTGAGGTGGGCCGGTTGGGGAGCATGACTCTAACCGTGGAATCAGGGGCCATTGGCGGCATTCCCGCAGGTGCACTCAGTTTCGGTTCCAGCTTTCATCCGGAAGCCATCATCGATCAGCCCTCCATGTTCGATTTCTACGATGGCGGCGGACTCGACGTGGCTTTTCTTTCGATGGCCGAATGCGACGCTTTGGGAAACGTGAACGTCAGCCGCTACGGGGGCAGAATGCCCGGGATTGGCGGGTTCATGAACATTGCTCATACTGCTAAGCGGGTGGTGTTTCTGGGGACTTTTACGGTTGGGGTTGAGGCAGAAATCAGCAAGGGCGGATTGCGAATCAGCAAAGAGGGAAAGGCTCCCAAATTTGTGGAGCGGGTGGAGCAAATCTCCTTCTGTGCAAAAGCCGCATTGGCTTCAGGACAGAAGATTCTTTATGTCACCGAGCGTGCTGTGTTTCGACTAACAGCTGCTGGACTGGAACTTGTGGAGCTTGCGGATGGAGTGGATTTGGAGAAAGACATCTTGGCGCAGATGGGGTTCCGGCCGACCGTTTCTCCTAAGTTGAAACCGCTAAAATCTAACTATTATTGAGGCACCGCAACCTCGAAACTTGTGGTGGCTGTATAGCGGGTTTTGGCGTCGCTCGTCGTCAAGTAAGCTTCCGCTGAATAGAGGCCGGCTCGCAAGACCAGCGGCACAATGGCCACCCAATTCCGCTCCCCTTGCATGATGTTCTCTTCGCCTAGTTCCTGTGTAAATAGCTGTGTGGAAGCCAGATTGAAAACTTCCTCACCTTGTAAATTTCGAATCACCAAGTTATATCGTTGCGATGATGAAAAGCGCAGTTGTAAGGGCTTGGCCGTGGTATTGCGAATAGTGATTCTTGCAGTCAACACGGGGGCAGCTGTTTCATACACGCTGTTGTCCAGGCTCAAGCTAAAGGAATTCTCCGGCTGTGAAAGAACAGTTACACCACCCAAGCGCGCATACATGAGCTTCATCACATTCGGTCCGGCAAATGTAATAGAAGTCCGCTGCACCAGGCCGATGTAGGGCGCGTAAAGCTCACTATCAAAACCAGCATCGGCACAGATCCCAACAGGATATTTTATGGATAACAGATCTACAAAATCGGCGGCGGGCAGGCTTGCTTTGGCATTGCGGGATTCCACTTTCGCCGTCTGATTACAAGGAGTGATGGCTGTGCGGTAGATGCCGCCTTCAGGAGTGTTGAACATTGCCCAAACTTCTTCAGACCCGGCGGCACTGGGGTTGTAGCGGTACAAAGTTCCAGCTTCATTCACCCGCAACCACGCTTCCCCTTCAGGAAAACCACGAACCACGGAGTAAACCTGACCATTCACGATTTCCGCACGAGGGATGTCCACGGTAACGGTCTGTGTCCGGCCTAAGAATCGAACCTGGTAAATCCATTGGTTGCCAATTTGTAATGGGAAATAATCCTGCGCCAAGGCCGGCACCACAGCCAATAGCAAAGATAAAGGGAAAGATTTCATACTCTACTATCGGACGATCCTGACAGAACTTTGGTTCCGCCGATTGAAGAAATGTTATAAACGAATCAGCCCGTATTTGCGTCTTTAATAAAGAGAGGCTCATGTTTATTCCTGGCCTGCTGCTGGCCGCCAGTCTGCCTGTGTTTGAGCTAAGCGACTTGGCGTCCTTGTATTCTAAGCGTGATCCACGCTTACAGACAAATACGGTTCTGCAGGTAACTGGAGAGCTTTCCGATTTTATTGATCGCGAAGGGTCCACTGTTCTTGCGTTGTTCGATAAGGCCACGGGCACAGCAGTTGGTTGCGAAATTCCACGCAAGTCGCGCCGTGATTTTTCGGCTCTGCTTACCAACCATCGATACACGGTGCAGGGCACAATTTCCAACTGGCAACCTTCCGAAAAAGGCGGCGCGCTGCTGCTCAATTCCTGCAAAGTGCTAGAAGAACCAATTGAACTACGTAAGGACACTTTGTATTTGGGAGTGATGCGCACTGGTGAATACGAAACCGGTTTTCAATTGAAGCTGCTGGATGGCGGGGAAGGTCCGGTCCAAGCAACATTGCTGGCAATCGATTCCGCTGGCTTCCTTAGGGAATGGGAGCGTCGCAATAGTTTGAGTGCAACGCAATTGCTGTCTCCGAAAGCCACCGAATGGACCGGATATTTTAGCCGCGCAACGAAGACATTTCACTTTTCAAGAAAGGAACAAAAGCTGGATTTGGTGCTAACTTCGCCCGCTAGCTTTTCGGGAAAGTTGACTGTGAAAAAAGAGCTGCAAACAGATGCCCGCATGATTGTGGCTAACTCATCGGGCTATTTGATTGACTATCAGGTGAGTCCAAATTCTGCGGGGCGAAGACCAGTTCCATCTAAACCCAGGCAAAGCGGAAATGGCTCAAACACTCAATACACGCAATTTGAAGTAGAAAAAATTGCCAACGAATGGTTGGAAGGTTTTCGAAAATCGGAGGAGGCAATTGGGCTGGGTGCTCCAAGTTTGAATTCAGCCACCCGGATTGGCGGAGTGGAGCAACTATGGGAAGTTAGCTACATCATTCGAAGGGGACCACCGAGGAACATGCCACCGGTTAGCATGAAACTTGTCTTGCATATTGTGAAAGCCGGTGACCAGCTTAAAGTTAGGGAACACTGGCTGCTGCCACCTGGCGGGAAGCCACCTTTACCAGCCCGGCGGAACTCTCGAGCTCAAAGGGGATCTCTCCCGGCGGCCCCTCAATCCCTCGAACCGACACCCGCCAATACCCAGCCTCCGGCTGAACCACGTGAATCTTCTCCGCCCCAACCGTAGGCTTTGAATATCCATCGGTAATGTAAAAAGGCCCATAATGCTTGCCAGTGGGGCTGATCAAGTGCAGATCCAGATCGCGCCCTTCGGCTTTCCAGGTGAGGGCAACATCCAGCGCACCAGTTCGAGCTTTCACCAGAACCACTTCGCTCCACCATTGCTCCACTTGTACAGCGCCTTGCAGCTTGTTGGCTTTGCCTGCGGCGGCCAATACAGCAGCACCATTGCGGCCGACACCTGGGCCACATTTACAAGCCGGTGAAACGTTCTTTGATACCACGGCGCGGTTCAAACTGCGGCCAGGATCGGGAAGATCGTCGAAGCGGAAAGGAATGCTCTGCGCGGAAATGCTGAATTCACGGGTCACCTGCGCGTGAATATGATGCCCACCGCCAGCACCGAATGTATACCCGGAATTGCCCACCACGGCGATGGCTTGCCCTTGCTCCACACGCTGGCCGTTGGTTACCTGAAAGCTGCCTGTGGTAAGGTGCGCGTAGTGGCTGAATTCGCCGTTATCATGGGCAATTGTGATGTAGTTTCCAAACGATCGAATATGCTGCGTCTGACCCCATCCACCGTCAAAAGTGT
>JAYUSZ010000202.1:0-4374 GCA_043755435.1 Bryobacterales bacterium
AACAGCGACCTGATCAGCAACACGCTCACCGGCGTGCGGCCGAACTCAGTAGTCGTGAAAGTGGTGCCCACCGGAGCCGGTGCGCTCTTCACTGGAACCTCCTGCACCAACAGTGCAGCAGTGGCTGGACAGAATGCAGCGAATCCGCTGATTGTAGACGGTGGCCTGGCTTGGGGAACAACGATCCATGCTTTGGGCACTGGTTTTGCGACAACGGAAAACCCGTTCCGTGGAGGCACGTTAAGTGCTCAGGAACTGGCTAGCATTACCAACCGTTGCACGAACATCATCGGCAACGGCAGCACCTTCGGCATCTGCCGTTCGTGCCGCGCTGGTGGATTGGAAGTTACCAACCGGTAACTTACTAACTGACTGCTTGGACCGCAAAGACCGCTCTCGAAAGGGGCGGTCTTTTTTGCATGTGGGCCACTAGGTTGCTGGTGTTGATACAGGATTGACGGTTGGTATTGGGCGCGCTCGCCAAAATGGTTGAATCTGCGGAAAGACGTTGATCGAGTAAGTGGCTGGGATGCTCCTAAGTACTGGATCTACTGGGCTAAGTCGTTATACGAAAAGGCTTTACAGCCTGATCGAATCCGGTTACTATCGTGAAGTAACTCATCCGATTGGGTGGGAACAGGAGACAGATGTAATGAACAGGTTCAAGAACGACCGGCTTAAGACTTACATACTCACTGCCACTATTCTCAAAGTCTTGCCAGCACTACTTCTGTTAACCGCCTCTTACGCTCTTGGACAAAGCCAAGAAGTTAAAGTTCCAACCAACCTTGCGAGTGCCACTGTCGCGCAGGGTCCTGACCAGGAAGATTCGAACCCATCGCGAGATTGTTGGAGGGCGTCTGGTTAGTATCAAACCTATCTCGGTTCCCATGACTGCAAATCGGCCGTTAAGACGAATGCCTGAAGATCTTTCGCTACCCAATGAAATTGAGAAAACCAAACCCTATAAGCGCCTCATGCCAGAGATGAGTAGTAGTGAGGGTAAAGGTGAAGCCTTAGCCGAGCGTCCGGTAAGACGCCAACCGGAAAGGGATGTTGTCAGCGTTGGAACCGAACCGGCGAATCCTCCTAGATTCCGCGTAGTGCTCAGGACAGGGCCGGAGTTAGGGGGACAGCGTGTTATTGAAGAAAGTCCGGACATGGCGCCTTGCGCTGGTCGAAAGGAAGGAAAGTAGCAATGTATACATATAAGTGTTTGTCGATTGTAACCTTACGGTTGATGGCTGGATTGATCCTCTTGCTAATAAGCAATATACCCTGTGAAGCGCAAGTGAAAGCCGCGCTTGTGCGCAATATCGACGAGCCTGCACGGGTACCTTACTTCTTTTCCGCTGAGCCGGCATTTCTCACATTAAATGTTTGTTTTCTTTCCGGATCGGTGGTCCCGGCCGGCAAGCGGCTCAGGGTTACTAGGTTGGCAGGGGCTTTTTTTCTTCAGGATGCGGCTTTGACAGGCTACACTTATGGGCTCCATGTATCATCCGGAGGAACTTTTCCAGTGTTGATTTTTCCAGGCATTCCGTTTCAAAATTCTTTCTATGGGAATACCGTTAGTTTCAATCAAGAGATTGACTATTATTTTGAGGCGGGACAGAGGCCGGTCTTACAGGTCATAAGCAACCTCGGTATCCCTTTCTCAGGTACATCGGTTAGCCGGTTGACAATTACCGGTTATATGATTGACATATTGCCGTAGTGAGCATTCGAAAGATGCCTCAAGTGACCAAAAGTACTGCTGGCGTGAAGATACCATTGATAGCCAGTCAAATTTGACGTAGTGGCGAAGAAGTTGATACCGCTGCCGGTGGCTCTCAAGTGTATATGACGGGTTACATGCTAGACGCAAACTAGTGTAATGACTTACTTCAATGACCGCAATTATCGTCCAAGCGACATTAACGGGCTACCTAGTGGATTTGACGCTGTAGGCAGCTTGTGGAATGTAGTTCATGGCGTCCATTTGAGCATGCGAAAAGTTAACAGACCGGATACACAACAAGAGAAGGAATGGAAATGAATACAGCAAAGTTGGTTGTTAAGCTTCTAGCGGCAACCGGTATGCTTACCGCCCAGTCCTTCACCGGGACCCTCAACCCTGCTGACGCCAACGATGTCTTCCTGGTCACGTTCAATCTCAGCGCACCCACAACCCTGCGAGTTCAGTCCTAGGGCTGCAGCGGATCCGTCTTAGCGCGCCGAGGCGAACTCGACCCTGTGACTTTCATTGCTTCCAATGACGACGGGTATCCTCAGTAAGTCCTTATTTATAGGCATGTAACTCGTTTTCAACTGCAATCCCATCTAGTTTGTCTTTGGACGCTCGCCCAAATGGTTGAATCTGCGGAAAGACGTTGATCGAGTAAGTGGCTGGATGCCTCCAAGTACTGGATCTACTAGGCTAAGTCTTTATACGAAAAGGCTTTACAGCCCGATCGAATCCGCTTACTATCGTGAAGTAACTCACCCGATTGGTGGGAGCAGGACAGGAGATCGTATCATGAATAGATTCAAGAATTATCTTTGGATGGCAGCGGGCTTCACAGTGCTCGCGCTGGCTATTTCCGCTTTCACTCCTGGTTCCGCACTGGCTCAGATTGTTAAAGCGGCGTTGGTAAAGAACGTGGACGAACCAGGGCGCGTGCCTTATCAATCAGAAAATTCATGTTCGGATCCTTTTACTTGTGCGATTGAGTTTTCAATCGTTCCTGCAAATAAGAGGTTGGTTGCTCAGTACGTATAGTGCAGCTATTTCAATTAGTTTGAGCGCCCCGGTTACTACTGCCGTACCTGAATTGACTTTGTCTAGAACAGGTCCGGTATATCTTCCGATATATCTTGCCCCCGCAGCGCGTGCTGCCAATAACAGATGGTACGCGAGCCAAGCAATAACAGCGTACTTCAACAGCGGCGAAAAGCCAACGCTTCGCATAACGCTGGCTGGGCCGCCAGGCTTTTCTGCGAACGCGACACTAACGGGGTACCTGGTAGATTTAACCCTGTAGGCACCTTGTGAAATGGGCCAGTTCATCGTGTCCATTTGAGCATGCGGAATGATAACAGACCGGATACACAACAAGCGAAGGAATGAAAATGAACATAGCAAAGTTGGTAGTTACGCTTCTAGCGGCAAGCGGTATGCTTCCGGCCCAGTCCTTCACTGGGACCCTCAACCCTGCTGACGCCAACGATGTCTTCCTGATCACGTTCAATCTAAGCGCACCCACAACCCTGCGAGCTCAATCCTGGGGATACGGCGGATCCGCAAGCGCTCCCGGCGGAACCAACGCTGCTGGAACCGTAATCGCACCTGGTGGACTCGACCCCTACATCTCACTATTCCGCGGCACCGGCCTCGCCGCCACGTTCCTTGCTTCCAATGACGACGGCCTCTGCCCTCCCGGCACCCCTGTCGGCGCGGCTTGTTTAGATCCAACGCTGACCATCAACTTACCAGCGGGATCCTACACTCTCGCTTTCAGCGTCTTCGAAAACTTCTCTTTTGCTGAAAACCTGGGAGTTGGCACACTGGGTGATCTCTTCATTAATCTGGGAAATTACTACGACGCCGTCAGCAATACTCTGCGCACTCCCAACTATGCGTTCGATATCAACGCCAATGGGTTGACGGTTCTTACAACTGCGCACGTCGTCGAGCCACCCACCATCAGCAAGACGTTCGGAAGCCCCGTGATCCTTGTTGGGGGCTCCACTGCTTTGAACTTCACGATTGCAAATCCAGGACTCATCTCGCTAAGTGGGGTTTCATTTAACGACCCGCTTCCCGCCGGACTAGTGATTGCCACTCCTCTTGTAGCCACCAACTCTTGCGGCGGAACTCTAACAGCATCGGCTGGAGGAAGCTCCATCTTGCTGGCGGGAGTATCGTTACCGCCGCTCACTTCTTGTAATGTCTCTTTACGCGTAACCGGAACAACTCCTGGAGCCAAGAACAATATTACTTCAGTGATAACATCCATCGAAGCCGGAAATGGCGGCACGGGAAGGGCCACTTTGCTGATCCCCGTACCCCCATCGATCAGCAAGGCCTTTGGTGCCCCCGTATTCCCGATCAATAGCAACACCAGCCTGACGTTCGTACTGGCCAATCCCAATCCGTTTGGCATTGATGCAACCTTTTCCGACACACTTCCCTCCGGGTTGGTTGTCGCAAGCCCTAGCGGGCAAACGACTAGTTGCGGGCCTGCTGTTGCGGTTCCCGGGTCGAACTCAATTACGTTAACCGGGTTCATCCCCGCCAATTCATCCTGCACCCTATCGCTGAACGTTACTGGAACTACCGATGGAGTGAAGGTCAATACTACTTCGCCGGTTAGCACCACCGTGAATGGCTTT
>JAYUSZ010000203.1:0-11014 GCA_043755435.1 Bryobacterales bacterium
ATGTGCTCACTATTCCACTCACCATGAAGTTCAGGGCCGGCTGGAATGATCAGGAACTAGTCATGGTTGACATGGCCAGGATAGCCGAAGAAGAGGGACTTGCCGCTGTTGCCTTGCATCCAAGGACGCGCGAACAAGGTTACGCAGGCCGCGCGGATTGGACGCGGATCACCGCTGTAAAACAAGCTGTGAAAATTCCTGTGATTGGCAATGGAGATATCCTCACTCCAGAAGATGCCGTGCGCATGGTAAAAGAAACAGGATGCGATGCCGTGATGATTGGCCGGGCAGCCGCCTCCAATCCCTGGATTTTTCGTCAGATTCACGAGTACGTAAATACCGGAGATTATTTTCAGCCCACCGAACAAGATCGTTACGAAATTATGAGCACCTACTACCGCATGCTTGTTGAAGAAGAAGTTCCCGAAGCTGTGGGCAAGATGAAGCAGTTCGCAACTTACTTTTCCCATGGTGTCCGTAACGGAGGAAAGCTCCGGACGCAGATCTACCAAGCTCGCGAGGCGACAGTCATTCGCGAAATCGTAGACGCCTTCTTCGACAGAGAATTAGCAGCAGCTTAATGCCGATTCATATGCTTACAGAGCCGCGACCGTAAGGGAGCGGTTATCACGTTAATCACTAATTCATTATGAAAAAAGTTCAGTTAATCACCGATGGGGCTTGCATTGGCAACCCCGGCCCCGGCGGATGGGCTTGCGTCATTCGCTTTGGCGAGCACAAAAAAGAAGTGTGGGGCTCCGAAAAACACACCACCAACAACCGCATGGAGCTAAAAGCCGCTATTGAAGGGTTGGCGGCCTTGAAAGAAAAATGTGAGGTCCAAGTCACCACCGATTCGCAATACGTAATGAAGGGCATCACAGAATGGATTCACGGTTGGAAACGCAAAGGCTGGGTTACAGCAAGTAAACAGCCAGTTGTGAACAAGGACCTTTGGATGGATCTGGAAATGCAAACCGAACGCCACGAAACCAGCTGGGCTTGGACAAAGGGTCATGCTTCCCATGTGGATAACAACCGGTGCGATGAACTGGCCACGGCAGCGGCCCGGGATCAATCTACTGGAGGTTAGTCGTTCTTACCTTTGGGCTTTATTGGCATAATGTTGCCCACTTTGGGAATAATGCCTGCATCCCCCAATGCGCGCAACTGTTCAGGGTCGATGGATCCAATCACCTGCACAATGGTCAGTTCCTTGGGCTCCGCTGCCAGCACTACAATGCCCTCTATCTTCGAACCATTGTTCTTGATATAAACCCCAGTGTTCCCGCCCTTCGATTCGTTGTTCTTAACTTCAACCACCTTCGACCATTCCGAACCAGAAACCGCAGAACGCAGCTTGTCCACATCGGCGTTGCTATAGTCGCCTTCCTTGTTGAACTTCAAAGAGCGAACTTTGATGCTCTTCAAATTCCCAATCAGTTTTTTCGCCTGCGACTCCTCGGGATTTGAATCCGAAAGAAATTTCTTGGCCATGGAAAGCATGAATCCATCCAGATTCACCTCCACAGTATCAGCGGCTTTGGGGGCTAATTTCGCCCAATCGAACGATTGAATTAAGTCCTGCCCGAAACTAATGGCAAGGAAAAAAGGAACTATGAAATACTGCTTGGTGCTCATGGAAGGAAACCCCTTTGATTTAACTGCTCCACCTTCTGTTGAGCGACGTGTGTTTTTTCCGAAGTAATGCGCAGTGCCAGCAGCAATTGCTGTTTGGCGAATTGCCCTTGCTGGTAGCGGTAGATTTCGTAAATTCCTACTCCAGCAAGACAAGCAGCCAGTGCCGCAACAGCCTGCCAGCGCCATAACCGGTTTCTTGGAGTTGTCTTTGACAATACCCTATCCGCAAAGCCCGCCGGTGGCTGCTTTCTGGATAATGTCTGCCGTAACTGATCCTCAAACTGGTTCACGCATTGGCTCCTTTCTGCTCTCTCTCCATTTTGCCCCGAAGTACTGCCAAGGCGCGATGGAGAATGCTCTTCACTGTTCCCACTGGTATATTCAGCATAGCTGCAATTTCCGAAGGTTCCATCTCCTCCTGGTAACGGAGGATTACAATTATCCTCGGCCTATCCGGCAATGCTTGAATCAAACGATCCAGCATTCCAGAAAGCATTGGATCCCCATGACCTGGCGCAATGGAGGGTTCCGGTGCGGATTCAAGCCCCACTCTGGGACGGTACTTCTGTTGGCGCGACTGATCAATACAACGATGAGAAGTGGTGCGCCGTAACCAATTGGTCAAATGCGCCGGAGACTCAATCTCGCTGAGTTTCCGGAACAAGTGCAAAAATACGTCCTGGGCCAACTCCTCCGCTACGGCCCGGTTCCTCAGAAAATGCAGAGCAATGCTAAATACCATCGACTGGTGTTGACGCACAAGTTCAGCGAAGGCCGCTTGGTCTCCCCGTGCCGCCCTTTCCATTGTCGGAACCGCTTGTTGCTCTCGAACGAACATCGTCACTCATATGCTAACTACGAACCAGTCTTGAGTGCGATGGCAGAAAAAGATAAAATTCCTCTTAAGTAGAAAAACGTACCTGACTAAAATCTACACGTACTACCGGTCATCTTTACTGAGTCCTTACAAAAAAGGCCATTTCCCCAACGGTTTGCTTACTTCCTTCTGTTGCAATGTACTCACGTGCCAGTTCTTTCGCGAGGCACAGAAAGGAAAAGAGGAAAAATCATGAGACCAACAGGATTATCCGTTCTTGCAAGCACTTTGGCTCTATCTCTGTTTGGGCAAGTCGATCCCAGACCCAGACGTGGACCAACAGCGGCTGGAAGGCCAGTTTTAGGGGCCAGTGTAGGTGAAATGCAAATGTTTGAAGAGGGCAAAGATGCATTCCTTGAAGTGGATGATGTTGTGGACGGGCTTGGGCCCCGCTTCAATTTGGATGGTTGTGCAGGGTGCCACTCCCAGCCCGCAACCGGTGGATCTTCCCCTGCGGTAAATCCCCAAATTGACGCTGGATTAAAATCTGGTGCGGCCAACCGTATTCCACCCTTCATCCGTCCCGACGGCCCAGCAACCGTCGTTCGCTTTCGCCAGAAGCCAGATGGCAGTCCCGATGGCGGTGTTCACAGCCTATTCGTTACAGCAGGAAGATCCGACGCACCTCCAGGTGCAACATCAAGCAGGAGGATTTCTCACGTCGCGACAGTCTATCATTTCCCATACCAACCCCAGTTTTCGGCCTAGGTCTTGTTGAATCCATTTCCGACGAATCGCTTCGTGCAAATTTGGCTGCTAACGCATTCAGGAAACAAGCGCTTGGCATAAGAGGCCGATTCAATACCAACGGTAACGACGGCACGATTACTCGCTTTGGATGGAAGGCACAAAACAAGTCGCTACTCATTTTTTCAGGCGAGGCTTACAACGTTGAAGTTGGTGTCACTAATGAGGTGTTTCCTCAAGAGCGTGACAGTACTCAAAGCCTGCATGTCAAAGCCTTCTGGAATTGAAAGAGTTTTCCGATGTAGACAAATTCGCTAGCTTCATGCGCTTTCTCGCACCACCCCCTCCCGCTCCTTCCAATTCTTCCATCGATCGTGGCCGTAACTTGTTTGATGCAACGGGTTGCGCCATGTGCCACACGCCGCAATTAAGCACAGACAGAGTGGCCTCGAAGGCGCTAACCCTACAAACCGTCAATCTCTACTCAGATCTCGCATTGCACCAAATGGGTCCCGGACCCGCAGATGGGATAAGCCAGGGAGACGCCCGTGGTGAAGAGTTCCGCACAGCCCCATTGTGGGGAGTTGGGGAACGGCTCTTCTTATTGCATGACGGCAGATCTAGAGATCTTAACGATGCAATCCGCCAACACGATGGACCCGGTTCTGAGGCTCATAGTCTAGTCAGAAACTATGAACTCCTCACACGCGATCCAAAACAGGATGTATTGAATTTCTTGCGATCACTGTAGACAAAAGGAAGGCGGCTCGATCTGGTTCGATTGAGCCGCCTCCCTTTTTGTTCCTAGAAAATAAGCTTCAAACCAAGTTGAACGATCCGTGCGCTGCTGGCGCTGGTGATCACACCGAAAGTCGGCTGATTCAATGTTCTCCCTGGAATGCCGAAGTTCGGATGGTTCAGCACGTTGAAAAATTCCGCACGCAATTGGCTGTTGAGCTTTTCCGTAATGGAAGTGTTCTTGAATATGGAAAAGTCCCAGTTCTGGCTGCCCGGCCCGATCAGGGTATTCTTCCCAGTGTTTCCCAAAGTGAACTGAGGCGGCAATGCGTAGGCTGCCCGATTGAAATAATATGAACCGGCATTTACTCCGCGCTGTTGAATCGATGCCCCAGAATCAATGCCTGCCTTTGGATCACCTACCAAGTTCGGGCGCTGGTTGCTTGAGCCGATATTAGCGGTATCGCCCGGTGTCCCCAGCGTAAATGGTGGCCCAGTTTGAAACGCCGAAATTCCGTTCACCTGCCAGCCGCCAGCAATCTTATTCGCCACCGTTCCGTTAGAAAGGAATCGGTGCCCCTTTCCAAAGGGTAATTCGTAGCTATAACTCAGGACGCCACGCTGCCGAATATCGAATGCAGCAGAACCCTTCTCAGCTCTGAAATTGCAGCGGCATTGCGGATTCGAGGGTGTGTTGTCGAAGTTTGAAGAACTGGCAGCATCGGAAATTACATGGCTCCAGGTGTAGGAAAACAACACCGCAAAGCCTTTTTCGAAGCGGCGTTCCGCCTTCGCAAGTAATCCATGATAAGTGGAGGATGCACCATTGTCGGTCCCCAAAATATTATTGTTGCTGAAATTTGGAAACTCAACCCGCTGGGCCAGCGGTATTGGCGTGGCTGGATTCTTGTTCAGAATATTTGCCCCCTGCTGAAAATTACTACGGCGCAGCAACTTCTTTCCAGCCGAGCCCACATAACTCATTTCAACCACAAGATTGTTGATCACTTCCCGTTCCACTGCCATGTTCCATTGGGCTACATAGGGTGTTCTATTTGTAATGTCCGCAGTGAACGGTTGAATGGATCCAATCGCACCGCTAGTGCCGTTTCCAGTCGGAGATGGGAAAAGGCTGTTTAGGTTAAAGGTGGGAACAAACGGGTCCCCTGCCAAATTTTGAGCAAACAGGAACGGTGGATTATTCCGGAAGAACTGTGCCTCGTTCCCTTCCTGCACATCATAAAAAACGCCAGCTCCACCGCGAATCACGGTTTTAGCCATAGGCCGATAAGCGAAGCCAATCCGAGGTGCAACGTTATTCCGATCAGGATTAAGAAGGGTCCGGGAACTGGTCCTGCCGATGTCGATCACTCCTTTGCCCGGTTGAAAAGCCAAGCTGGAATTCGCCAGAAGTAGGCGTCCGCCGCTGGTACGATCGCTGGTATCCAGAATCGTGAACCTGTCGAGTTTCTCCACATAGGGTGTTGCGTATTCGTATCGAATTCCAAGGTTCAAAGTCAGCCGCGATGTGATTTTCCAATCGTCCTGAAAATAGAAGCTGTAAAGGTTTGAGTAATCGTGCGCCACACCATCACCGACTGAAGACGCGATACTCTGTGGCGCCCCAAGTAGCAGATCGGCGATGGAACTTCCCGTTGTGCTGGCAGCACTTGGCAGATTAGTATATTGCCCTGTGAATGCAGCCGAACCCCGCGCGCTATTGCCAACAATCGCAGTAAGCCGTAAACGCCGTAAGTCAAAACCCGCCTTAATCGTTTGTGCTTTATGAACCCAGGTCAAGCTGTCGACATATTGATAGGTTTGGGTAATGGAGTTGGCTGGATATTGTGTGCCGGGCCCAATGCCTGTGAAGCCATTCGCAAAGGTGAAGTTAGGCACTCCGAAACTTAAGCTGGGATCCACTACCGTGTTTTGAAATCCAAACAGATCCTTCGCTGGGTTGGCACCAGGCGAATCGATTGGAGTTGTGAAATACTTTGCCCGGTTGAATCCTGCCCGTGCTTCGTTCAACAGGTTGGGACTGAAAATGTGTACCCAGTTTAGTGCCACGTTCTGACCGCGGATGCTATCGGTGATTCCGTTATAAGGCAGCGCAGACGGCTGTGGACGAGAACGGTCAAGAATCGAATAGCGTGCGAAGAAATTATCATTGCTCGAAAACCTATGATCAACCCGGGCGTTGCCGTTACTGCTGTCGTCAATACCCGGAATTGTCTTCGCATAATTTCTGCCCGCTTGGCCCGTGAAATTGGGAGTGGGCAGCAATGCCAGAATCTTCGGAGCCACAACATTGATTCGTTGCCCCGGAATCCGATTGCCGGCAAACGGCAGGCGCGTGCGGGTGGCGGAATCGAATGTGGTTGGGTCGTAAACAACCGGATTGCCCGCAGCTGAAAAATCGCCACCTCGAACACTACTGTCAGGAACAAAAGCAAATCCCGTGCCACCGGTTCGTGTCTTGTTCGCTTCAAAATTGACGAAGAAGAAGGTCTTATTCCTGCCGTTGTATATCTTCGGAAGCAGCACTGGCCCACCCAGCGTTCCACCATACTGGTTGAAGTTTAGCCGTGCCACATTACCAGGTTGGAAAAAATTCCTGGCCGCAAATGAGTTGTTCCGGTTGAACTCCAGCAAGGTACTGTGCCAGTTATTGCTTCCCGATTTCAATGCGGTAATAATTTGCGTAGAACCTCTTCCAAATTCTGCGCTGTAGGCATTGGCCAGCAGCTTAAACTCTTGAATGGCGTCAACCGATGGCGTCACGCTTGGAGTTTGAAAAATAACATCGTTGGTGTCGATTCCATCCAGCAGAAATGCAACAGAAGTGTCTCTAGCTCCCGCTACATTCACACTACGCGAAACTCCCTTCTGCCCAGCGGTTGCCCCCGCACGGGAAGGAATCGCCCCTGGAATCAGCCTTGCCAGTTGCAGGTAGTCACGGCCGTTCAGCGGCAATTCAACAATTTGCTTGTTGCCAATAACACTGCCGATGTCTGAGTTATCCGTCTTCAGAAGTTGAAGACTTGCAGTGGCTTCCACTCGTTGCGCCAAGTCGCCGACAGTCAACTTCATATCAATGCGCGCTGTCTGGTTCACTTCAACATTGATGTTGCTCAATACCTGTGTTTTGAAACCAGGAGCTTCCGCTGTGACACTATAAGCACCGGACAGTAACGAAGGGAATGTATAGTCACCGCGATCGTCGGTTGCCGTTTGACGCTCCTCACTTGTGCCCAGGTTTCGCAAAGTGACCTTAGCCTTGGTGATCACCGCTCCAGTTTCGTCGCTGGTTGTACCCACAATTGAGCCGCGTTGAAATTGTGCTGCTGCAGGAATTGCTGCCGCAAACAAAAGGCAAAACGCTAATCTGCTTGATTTCAATTGAAAAAGCATAGAACTCTCCTCACTACAAAACAAATTCAAACCCCCGCTACTTTCGATTTGTCTAGTTTAGCACTCGTCAATATGTTTCTAATTATCAATAGCTTCCAGGCGCATCGCGCCGTTCCCCCACGGTGTGTGACGCCCAACTCCAGTCCACTCAGCGACCCGCAACAGCTGTATGAAATCCGCCAAATCTCCCTCGAATGAAGCTGAACCAATAAAGCCTCCAAGACCATGCCTTTGGCCGGTCCGTGAAGACTTACGCTCAGCAAAAGCCATTTCAACCGTACAATTAACTAAGCGTATGCTTTCCGATTGTTCCGCCAAATTTCTGTAGTCCCAATCAGGAGCACCATCCCCATAAAAAGTGGAAAGCGCAGCAATACGGTCGCGGATACGGCTGATTAGGGCAGGGAATTGCGGTTCGCAAAGTAACTTATCTTTCCATTTGATTTCGGTTGGCGTGAGAAATCGCAAAGCAACACTGGAGCAAGTTTGCGGCGTCAGATCAATGGACACCGGAACCACCTTCATTTCTACCAATTCCATTCGATCAAGCGATCGGAATGTTTGCTCTATCAGGGGCATCGCTTTGTGGTTCCCAAATAGATGCATTCGAATTTGGAAAACCTCGCCCGGTTGATACGTTTTCCCATTCAGATGTTCAGTTCGCAGAACGAAGGGACGTGGCAAGTTCGCAAAACCACTTGGGCCTGCAATCAAAGGAGCAGGCTCAAACAAATTGGCGTAGTGGCAATCCTTGCTCACCTCACAAGAGGCCGCACCTGGGCAAGTTGCGGGGCAGCATAGCCTTCTGGCGGTGATTCCAAATTGGCCGCGAAAATAGTTTCCAGCCTTCCAAGCTGGAAATAACAAAAATGTTTTTGCTCGCAGCCGCAGATCCAACGACACAAGTTTGAAAGCTGGGGTAAGAATCACAGAATCCGATGGTAACATCAGGAAATCAACTACATGTTAATTCTTGCTTCCCAATCACCCCGTAGGAAAGAACTTCTTCAAACTGCTGGTATTCCATTCGTCGTCAGAGTTGCCGATATCGATGAATCCGTCCGCACAGGAGAAGCCCCGAACTCCTATGTGCGCCGTCTGGCAGCAGCCAAAGCCATGGCTGTTACCCGAGAGCCGGGCGACGTTGTCCTTGCCGCAGATACAACCGTTGTGGCTGCTGGCCAGATCCTAGGTAAGCCTGAAAATGCGGAGGATGCCAAGCGAATGCTACGCCTTCTTTCAGGTCAGGCACATGAGGTGCTTACAGGTATTTGCCTCTTTTCTGGATCCAAGCTGCAGATCGATGCCGAGTCAACCCAGGTCCACTTCTCAATCATGACGGATGCTGAAATCGATGCCTACGTTAGCTCCGGCGAATGCATGGACAAAGCCGGTGCATACGGCATTCAGGGGTTGGCTTCAAAGTTTATTGAACGGGTGGAAGGCTGCTATTTCAACGTTGTGGGATTGCCCATTTCATTGGTCTACCGTCATTTGAAAGCTGCTGGATTCACCGGCTGAAATCTGAAGTACCGAATTCAGCAATCCCAACACTTCATCAACTCAATTTGCCCTCTTTTCATCAGCTTGCAAAAATCAACCGCCCGCGCTTAAAAAGTGGCATGAGAAACTTTCTACAGGAAGAAAAATTGCTGGCCAGCAACTTCCCAAATTATCAAATCCGCGGATTGATTAACCTCTGCTGGCGTTCCGAATTGAATCTGATCACTAACACGAGAAGAGGAAAATAGGGACGCCAGTCGAATAAAAATTGAATCTAATCAGTTCGCGAGGCCGTACTGTGCTTGTTCGCTCAGTTGCCCAAAATTCGTGTTACTAAATCTTCCATTCGATCCACTGTGAAGTCGGGCGGTTCATCAGCAAACGTCTCTGGTTGAAAACCATACGTGACGCCACAACTCTCAACCCCTGCATTGCGCGCCGTGCGAATATCAACTGCGGAATCGCCGATCATCAACGCATCTTCTTTACGCGATCCAGTCTCGGCAAGCAGTGTTTCAATTCCAATGGGGTGCGGTTTCTTCTGTTCAAAACTATTTCCGCCATAGATTTTCAGGAAGTGACCTGACAAGTTCAATCGCTGAATCATCAATTGGCTGAAGCCCACCGGCTTGTTCGTCAATATCGCCATCGGCAAGCCGCCGGATTGAAAACGGTCCAGTGATTCTGCAACTCCTGGATAAAGCCGTGTCTCGTCCAGCATGTGCTCTCTGTAGTACCCCAGGAAAAATGCAAGAGCCTTGTCTACATCCTGCTCCGGAGCCTCGTCGCCCAATGCGCTGCGCATCAACGCCGGTGCACCTCGGCCAACGTAGCTCGCAATCAGAGGTTCAGGGAGTCCTGGTAATTCCATGTAGGCACGCATGGCATTGACGGAATTGATCAGATCTTTCTTTGAGTCGACCAACGTACCGTCTAAATCAAAAATCAATAACCCCATCTACTGTTGAACCTTTTCAAGCTTGTGAGTGCCCAGCGTTTTTTGTACTGGATCCCAATAGTCTTTCTTGACCTTTGTATAGGCTTCGGTGAACTTCGTGCGAAGCTCAGCAGGGGCTATGGAACTGATCACTTCCGCAAATCCCATCAAATAGGGTGCAACTGTCGATTCTCCAACAGCTTTCGGTGGATTGCCCGGAGCCAATGCAGTAAAAACCATCAGCACCACCGTGGCGATGATGGCGCCGCGAATTCCGCCGAACGCCCCACCCAGCAATTTGTCGAACCAGCTTAAGCCCATCCATTTGAAGATGCGTGTCAACACCATGGAGAGAATCGAACCCGCAATCATCGTTCCAAAAAATACTGCCAGAAAACCAAGCAGGTTCGCCACGGTTTGTGAACTGGTCCATTCGGAAAACAGGGCTCCCGCGCTGTTATAGAACCAAAACGCCAGCACCAAAGCAAGCACCATTGCTGCCAACCCAATACCCATGCGGATCATCCCTTTTCTAATGCCACTGATTAGCGACGACAGAATGATGATTCCCAAAACAACATCAAGCCAATTCATATTGCCTTCCCTGTCAGTTCCCGATAAGCTGTTTTGTATTTCTCGCTTGTGAGCGCAGCAATTTCAGCAGGAAGCGGAGGGGCCGGCGGCTTTTTGCTCCACTGAATTCGCTCCAAATAGTCGCGCACAAACTGCTTGTCATACGACGGCTGGGCTCCCCCAGGAGAATAGGTCGCACGCGGCCAAAATCGCGATGAATCGGGTGTAAGCACTTCGTCGCCAAGAACCAGCTTGTCGCCGACAAAACCGAATTCAAACTTGGTGTCTGCCAAGATAATTCCCTTCGACCAAGCGTATTCCGAGGCCTTAAGATATATAGCCAATGTCAAATCACTCAACCGATTTGTCAGCCCCACGCCAATGTGCGCCGCCACGGTATCGAAGGAAACATTTTCGTCGTGCCCTGTCTGAGCCTTTGTTGCCGGAGTAAATATAGGATGCGGCAATTGCTGGCTCTCTTTTAATCCAGCAGGCAGCGCAATTCCGCAAATGGCACCAGTTTTCTTGTAATCTTTCCACCCTGAGCCTGAAATATATCCACGGGCAACACATTCCACGTCAACCATCTTCGCCCGGTGTACAAGCATACTGCGGCCTTCCAACTGATCGCGAAAGACCTGCAG
>JAYUSZ010000204.1:0-65116 GCA_043755435.1 Bryobacterales bacterium
ATCGGTTTCCACGCGTTCGTAACCCCAGACGTCAGCAAAGGCTTGGGCCTTCTTGGGGTCGCGCGCGCAAACGGCTTTCAACACTGGCCGATGCTGCACCGGGAAGAAATCATTCAGTCTTTTATATGCGTTCGAGTGAGTACGGCCCATGAAGCCGTAGCCAATCATTCCTACGCGAAGTTCTTTTGCCATTCTTATTTGATCCTCTTAATTTCCGTACTTGGCAATCAACCCGTCCAAGGCGGTCTTGCAGGTTGCGGTGGCAGCCCAGGCGTCAGGCCAAAAGCATAGGTCAATGGTCCACCAATCATGAGAAAGCCGCGAAGCCTTCACTAGTTCCGGCATGATTTCATCGAAGTTCAAAACGCCCATTCCAAATGGCGGATGTGAAGAAGTTTCATCGTCACCCTTGGCATCCTTGTGGCATTTGTTGTCGGAATCAATTACGTGAATGTGATTGATCCGTCCGTTCAACATGCGGATCAGTTCCACCTGATTGGCGAACACTTCCTTTTCACCTTCCTGCCGCGCACCCATCACGCCCACCATCTGGCCGTGGCAAGTATCGTACTGCAAGCCGAAGTTGGCTTTGTCCACTGCATCGTGAATTCGCACAACGTCGCTGGGCTTGTTGAAGGCAAAGCCCGGCTCAAATTCCCAGGTAACGTATTGGCCGCGGCTGGCTGCGATATCGGCACAAGCCTTCCAAGCCTTCACCACACGGGCCATGGCTGTTGCATAGTCTATTTCCCGGTGAATCGTTGGCGGTTGCACACAATCCACGCGAATGCCCTGAATACCCAGATCGGAAGCGAACGAAGAGTTCTTATCAAACTCGGCGATGTACTTTGAAGCATCGTCCGTATTGATCAGCTTTTCGCCCCATAAGTTTGCAGCCAAACCGGAAAAGCCCAAACCGTATTGCTTCATCTGCGCTTTCAATTCGGCGCGCTGTGATGCTTCTGGCATCGCTCCACCAAAGCCTTCGTTGGAGCCGTTGGGATTGCCAGGATTGGGGTGCGGCGGGAATCCACCTAATTCAACACCATCAAACCCGAGGGTCTTCAAAGTCTTGCACACCGTATCGAAATCGATCGGATTGCTGCCGTATGGTCCTATTGTGTAGGCCCATGATCCTATGGAACTGCGCTTGCTCATGTAGCTTGAAAGCTCCTTACCTGTATTAGTTTATTGCAATAGGCGGCGGGCAGCTTCCACGCCACCCGCTCTTTGAATTCCGGGAACGAAAAAGTCCCGCAACAACTCTTCATCTGTACCACTATAATCCTTAGGGAACGCGGCCTTTGTATTTGGCGATACAGCAGCCGCGAATGCTGCCCAAACTTGACCAGCATCCACACCTTGTAACTCCGCATCTTTGTACCCGTTCAATTCCAACCATCGCAATGCCGTTAGAATGTCCTGAACTCTATGGGCATCGTCGGTTCGTTGGAAGGTGGAATAATATTTGCCCGCATCCTCTCGCCAAGTTCGTGCAGCGCCGGTTTGATAGGCATCAAGCAGCAGCACGCTGCGGCCGGCGGCGATCATCCGTTGGACAGATCTTTCCTGTTCTGCTATCGCCGATCCTCCGGGATGCACCACCACCACTGCCCTGCCCTCACCTGGAAACCAACGGCCTGGCACGCGGTCACCCATTTGCGGCCTCCCCATCACGATTAATTGGCCGCCGGAAATTGCTTCCACTGATTCCGGCCAAACGGCGCCAATGGTCCGTTGCATGCGGTCGCGTAAGGCGTCTTTCGGAAGCTCAACTGTTTGCTCAGTTGCGCGGCTGCGCCAGTTGTCGAAAATTTTAGAAAATTGCAGTGCGCCTTCCGGCAGCGGTCCGGCAAGCAGTTCTTCAAGTGCAAACTTCCGGATGGTCCCTTCCTTCCAACCACCGCTGGCTCCCTGCATCTTACGGGCGAAGAAATCGTAGACCGCTTCACGGCTGGCTTGATTGTAATTGTGTGGTGCATCGATTTGCACCACCTCCACATCGCTCTTATGGTCATAGAGTTCGAAAATGGATTGCACGCGGCGGAATTCGTCGCGCGGCACATTGCGAGTCCAATCGCCAGTTGCTGATACCAACAGCATGGGGCGCGGTGCCATCAACGACGCTACTTCCACGTTGTAAGTGCCAACCCTCAATCCAGGTGCATTTTCACAAGGCGAGCCGCCCTGCATAATGGACGAGACCATATTCACCGGCGCTGAGAATTGAATGCGGTCATCAACGGCTGTTAGCAGAAATGTTTGCGTACCCCCACCCGATGCTCCAGTTGCGCCCAGGCGTGACTTATCCACCTCAGCTAAACTTTCCAGAAAATCTACAACACGGATGGAATTCCAAAGTTGAAGACCGAGTGGCCCGAAGCTCCACAACTGCTCCGTTGGATTCCCAAATACGTGCGGAGTCTGCTTGGTATCCAAATAGCCAACCATGTCGTAGATGAAAACCACAAATCCGTGCTGGGCCATGCTGACGCCGCGGGCTGGAATGTTACCCAACTCCGTTTGCTCAGCGCGGCCGTTGGTCCAATGACCGTGCGGTGAAACGATGCCGGGAAATGGACCAGTGAGTCCTTTTGGCCTGTACAAATTCCCCGCCAGAAAATAGCCCGGCATGGTCTCCAGCCAGACTTTATCCACAGTGTAGTTGCCGCCATCAAAGCGTCCGAAGATGCGTGGATTCAGCGGCGTCTTGCGGGGCATGGGATCAAGGCCTGCTGAAAGCAGGATCTGTTGGCGCAGGCTGGACTTGCGTTTCTCCCAGGAAACTAACGGACCGGGGGGCGGCCAAGTGCTGTAGATCTGCTCGGAGAAATCAGTGTTAGTTCCGCTGACTCGCGTATTACGAATGTCGAAACTGGGAACTTCCGCATCCGCAGAAATGTAAAACAACAAGCAAACGAAAACCGCTGGAATTCGCATCAGGAGAGCATTCTATCAGGAAGGGTAAGGGGAATGCCTGAGGACTAGGTAAGGTTTCTTTGAAACTAAGACAAATGATTTACTTTGTTTACCTTACAGGTAATTTATTTTTGAAGTTTTCTTCACAAATCGACGATAAAAGCTTGGAAGAAATAGCTTGGCAACGGTATCCTAACGTTGGATCTCATTTTGAGTAAAGGTGGCAAATCAGTGTCAGAACAAGGACTGCCAGAGAGCATTCACATCGACATGGTGGCGAGCGATGCCCACCTGACTCAGTTCAACAAGTTGATTACAGAATTGTTACGCGGCACGTTGACGCGCAATACATTCCGTCCCTGGGAGATTGAAATACTCCTGGATATTGAAGGATGCAGTCTGCGGGAAGGCGCCAAGCGGGAAACTTTACGGCGTTACCAGAAAGCAGTGCAACGGCAGATGGAAAAAGGTGCAGCGTATCCAATGCGGCTATCCGATTATTTGGAAAACCCACGCCGTGCCGGCCGCCCGGGTGCGGACTTAGAGGACGTGGATGTGGTCGAAGCGGTAGAAGCTAGTATTTAGACCCAATTCCGAATTTGCAAAACAAACCCATTTTGCATATTTCCAACAATCGAAAAGGTCGAGTGACAACCATTCGTCAGCTCAATTTCTCTTCTTTTCATCTGCTTGCAATAACGCGACAGTTGCGGTTTTAAAAACCTGTGAGACTATTTGGCAGGAAGACAAATTGCTGGCCAGCAACTTCCCAAAATATTGAGTCCTCGAGGCAATAAAATCCTCTGGCGTTCTAAATGGAATCTGAATCGCAAACACGACTGATAACCGTGGATGTGAGCTTTAAATAGTAGGCTGCTTGTTGGGAGCAGCCCAGAAGGTGAAAGAAGGAACGCCAGTTGAATGAATTTGCGTTTGTCGGTACGCGAGGCTGTAGTGTGTTTGCTGACTAGCCGACAAAGGCCGGGGCGGCCTCCTGGCATGCAAAACTTCGCCGCCGACCTGGGTCCGTTTTGTCGGCGAATGCTTAAGAGGAACTAAGAGTTCGATCAAACATCGCGGTGAAATCGTCAATGTCTGATTTCCCAATATTTAAAGGAGGCGTGATGCGAAACACATTTCCGTGCAAACCGCCTTTTCCTATTAGAAGACCTTCGCGGCGGCAAGCTTCCAAAATGCGCACTGTCTGCTTGGTTGCAGGCTCCTTCGATTCGCGGTCGGTCACCAACTCCACCGCCTGCATCAACCCCATCCCGCGCACGTCGCCGATGATTGGATGCTTTTCCTGTAGCTCCAAGAGTTTTCCCCGCAGATAGTCACCTTGCGTGACTGCGTTACTCATTAACTGATGCCGCTCAATAAAATCAATCACGGCTCCAGCGGCGGTTGATGCTAGTGGATTCCCGCCAAATGTGGATATGGTTAGGCCCTTAAGCGCATCGGCCACTTCAGGCTTAGCGATGGTTACGGCAATCGGAATCCCGTTACCCAGCCCTTTGGCTGAAGTGATGATTTCGGGCACAACGCCCCAATGTTCAATCCCAAACCATTTCCCGGTCCGACCCCAAGCCGTCTGCACTTCATCAGCAATGAACAGGCCACCGTGGGCTCGTACAATCTCCGCCGCAATTTTGAAATATTCTTTGGGCGGAGTGATGAAACCGCCAATACCCTGAATCGGTTCAGCGATGAAACCGGCAACGCGGCCGGATGTGCTGGTTTGAATCAGGTCCTTCAAATCCTGTGCGCAACGAACTTCGCAATCGGGATAGGTTAGGCCAAACGGACAACGGTAGCAATAGGCGTTGTGTCCATGAACAATGCCAGCTTGTGCATGCGACGACTGACGCCACTGTTGCTGTCCATTGAGCGCCATGCCCGAGCCACGCCCATGATAGCCGTGCCGGAGTGCGATGATCTCAGAGGAACCGGTATAGCAACGTGCCGTCAAAATAGCTGCTTCGTTAGCCTCACTTCCCGAATTGGTAAAGAACGATTTCGTCAACTGCTGTCCAGGCGTAATCGTTGCCAGCTTTGCCGCCAGTCGCGCCTGCGGCTCATTGACAAACAAAGTGGAAACGTGTTGCAGCTTATCTAATTGTTTGTGCAGTTGCGCATTCACTTCCTCGTTGGCATGACCCACGCTCACGGTGACAATGCCGCAAAGGAAATCCAGATACTGCTTGCCATCAGCATCCCAAACATATTGATTCTTGGCATGGGTTAACAGCAGCGGCTCTTCAAAGAAGTGGAACACCGAAGGGAACAAATGTTCTTTGTGGGCAAGTATGATTTCGCGAGGACTCATCTATATATTATTGACGATCGCTTCCTCTCTTTATGTTCCTATCGCCAGCAGCCCGCCCCAATGAAATCCCGCACCAAACGCTGCAAAGCAAACGGGAACCCCGGGTTTGAATCCTTCCGCTTGACACCATTCATCTGCGGCGATCAGCATCGATGCCGACGAAGTGTTTCCATACCTTGCGATGTTGGAATAGAATCGGTCTGGGCTCACTTCTAAGGAGCCGGCAATTTTCAAAATCAAATTCTGGTTGGCTTGGTGCATCAGGAATACTTGCGCCTGGCTGACAGCAAGACCATGCTTTTCGAACACGCTAGTGATCACTCGCGGAATCTTGCGGGTTGCTTGCAAAATCACTGCCCGGCCATTCATTTGTAGTGGCTCATTGAATTCCACCTTCAACTCATCGGCGAACGCGCCATCACTGTGAAGTTCGGAATCGACTATGCGAGCAACGCCATTATCTGGACTAACGATACACGCTCCCGCACCATCGCCAAACAAAATGGCGATGCCACGATCCATGGGCTGCCTCATCACAATCGACGACATTTTCTCCGCGCCGATCACTAGGATATTGCCGGTAGTAGCGGTCAGCTTGCTCGCCAAAGAAATGCCGAACAGCGAGCCGCAGCTAGCCATAGGCAGATCGATTGCAGGGATGGAATCAAGGCCCAATAAATGACCTATTTTTGACGCAGGCCCTGGAAACTGGCGTTCGCTGGATCCAGTTGCAACAAGAATCATGGAAAGGTCTGAAGGTTGTAGTCCTGCATGCTCCAAACATCTCAGCCCAGCTTTGTAGGCCATGTCCGCAACTGTTTCGTCTGCTGCGGCAAATCGCCGCGACTCAATGCCGGAGACGTTGCGAATCCATTCAGAATCGCAACCCACCAGCGCGCCTATTTCCTCATTCAAAACTTCTCTTGACGGAAGATAACTTCCAAAGGCCTTCAAAAACGCCACCGGGCTAGTGTCCCCACTCAGTCAGGTTTTCCTCAATACGCTCCACGCTATCGAACTTTCGCGGATTAAGAGCAGAATCGGGAATCTTCAAATTAAATTTCTTCTCGAGCGCAGCTACAAGATCGGCTAAGGCGAAGGAATCCAACGTGCCCGATTCAAATAGCGACTCATCCGCTGCCAGCTTAAATTCCTTGCCGGAAACGGTTCTTATGATCTGAATAATTTGTTCGCGCTTGGTCATGGGCGCTGTTTGTTTTCTCCTGCTTTTACGGTGGGTTCATCCCTTACCTTGAGGTAAGCGGAAAATTGTCCGGTTAACTCTTTATACAATGCCGCGCCTAACAAGCGGTAGCCCTGACTGGTGAAATGCACATAATCTGATTGGGCAAAACCCGCGGAAATCCACTGCCGCATAGATCCTTTGCCACCCATGCGCGCCCGAATATCAAGGAATGATGCCCCGACAGCCGTGGCGGCCTGACGCTGCGCTTCCACAACAATGTCGATTCCCGGCATCGGAGCCCACTGGCCACGAATACGAATCCAACGGTCGGGTGGTCCAACCACAAGAAGTGAAGCAGTCGGTGCAGCGCGTCGCATACGTTCCAGAACTTGCTTGAATGTAGTGCGGTAACCCTCCAGCGTCAAGTCAGAATTTCCTGCTTCATTCGTTCCATATGCCAGCACAATCAAAGCAGGGCTGCGACGATACAAGTGCGCCCGTAGCAGCGGCTCATCCCAACTTAGAAGCATGCTGGCTTGCGCACCGTTAATTCCCAAAGTCTCCCATGTGACGCCATGCACGTTGTCCGTGGTCCAACCAAAAAGGCGCACTGGTTTTGAGTCGAGTGTACGGATTGCAAAGCGATGCTCGCCAGGCTCCACTGGGATTTTCACGAAACCAGGTGCACGATCCCCATCGGTTTCCACTCTCAACGAATCGCCAGAATCCACTCGCAATTCAAAAGCACCACCACCAGGCTGCTGCAGATAAAGCAGTTCTGCTTGCTGGCAATTTGCGTCCAGAGCACCGGTTTCATTGGGGCGCTTAGACGTTGTGGCAATTCCTGCAAGCCCGTAAAGTCCATCCCCTGCGCGACCTATCAAACCATGCGTGTACCAGGTCAATGTGCCATAGCTTTTCACATCCATTCGGCGATAACTATTCCACGGCCGGCCAGCATGCGAAAACCCAGCGCCTCCATTTCCGAATCTGGCTTGAAACAATTCACGTGCAGCAGCGGGCCAATCGTCAGAGGCAGCATGGGAATCGCCGTAGTGCAGAATGTGAACTGGGGTTGCAGTTTCAGGAAGTTTCTCTGCCCGGTAGAGTTGCTCTAAAAAGGGTACCAGTGCCGCAGGATTTTCCATGGTGCTGGGTGCATCCAACCACGCGTTGACTGCTTCCGTGGCTTCTGCCCGCTGGGTCGCTGCAGGAATTGAAGGCGGAGTGGATCGCTTCTTTGCGGCGGTCCTTTTCCTTCGAGTTTTCTCAGCAGGAGCTGGTGTTGCGATCCCTGCGCCGAGTGCCGCAAGAAGCGCTACGCCAATCAGCACGCCACTATTTCTTCTCAAATTTCTCACGCACCAGATCCACTTTGTATTTCTTGTAGCCATCGAGTAGTGCTTTATAGAGCAGATTGCCCACCAGCTTAGCTCCTGCCGGCATCGGATGAATCAAGTCGGCCCCAACCATGCGCGGTTCCGATTGATACCACCGGCCCATCGTTCCCGGACCTCCCATTGCTTCAAATGTATTGAAGAATGCGCAATTCTTTGCAGAGGCAACTTTTTGTTCCATGGTGACCAACTTTGTAAGTGCCGGAACACTACCAATTTCACCGGTGGACATATGCTGACCACGGTCCATGGGGCTCATCACTAAGATGGAACTTTCCGGCACGGCCTTGCGCACTCGATCGATCACACGAATTAGTTCATTTTCAAAAGTCTTGTCTACGAAGGAAGGATACACACTTTCGTTGGTCCCGTAGTTGATCACCACCAGGTGCGGAGCTGTTTGGCGTAACTGCGCAGCCCAATGCTCTTCACTAAACATTCTGGCCAGCAGTGAAATGTAAGCCCCGTTCACTCCAAGACTGTTATAGACAACACCAGGAGTCATTTTGCCCAGACGCATTCCATAAAGACGAACCCTGCCTTGAATCTGGCCAATGGAATAATCAGAAATGCCAGGGTTAACGGAATAGGTTGCGAAGCCTGGTTTAGTTTCAACACTGTCTGTGCTGATAGTCGCGATCGGCGATTTGTCTCCAAACAGCACAAAGGTACCACCACTGGGTTGGGCCAAATAGGAAACTTCAACCACAGTATGCGTGTTGTCCTTCACGTGAACGTTGGCCGTTGAATTCCACTGGCCAAAGAAGCTGACTCCGCCCAATCCAAACTGACCATCTTTGATGTTTGATTTGTTGGCCGGCTCCATTTCCCAACCTGCACCGCTGAGCTCAACGCCGCGATGTTCGTACCACTCCCAAGGCTTGTCGATGAAAGTGAAGCCATGCCCCGCGTCACCAAATTGCTTTTGCAAAAGCGCGCGCACGTCAGCGGTGATCAGGTCGGCAGTAGTTGGTGAATCTCCATAATGAAGAATGCGCGTGATGCCGGGGGCCGTTTTCAATTCCGTATCGTGGAGGGCTTTGTAGAACTGCTTTAGATTTCCGGTGCTGTCCTGAATCTTGTGAAGGTCCGTCCTATTGACGTCAGTATTGGGCCGTAACCGAAGTTGTTCAGTTTCCAGGGGAGACACCGATTGCCCACGCGGGGCGAACTCCAGCACCTGTCCAACGTAGCGCCAATCCAGTACTTTATAGTCTTTGAAGTAGGGAATGAAATCGGGAATCGTCATCATCACAGCCAACATGGCTGCGGTTTGAAGAACCTTGATGGGATAAATGCTCATCTAGAATTTCGTATAGATAAAGGGCGCAGCCCCTGTTGCTGCGACGTATTGAATGGCAATGGCCAGCAGCATTAACGCTGTTGCCTGCGCGTAGAAAGGGATTCGTTCAAAGCTGGTTTGCGAAAAGTCGAACCACTCTTTTTTGACATAGTGACCTAAGATCGCAACCGCCAATACAATCCAAAGTCCAGCTGAAACGTTATCGAAGGACACGGTAAGCGAAGCTATGCGGCGCAGAATTTTCCAGGTACCTTGGAATGTTGAGGCTCGAAAAAAGATCCAGGCGAAGCAGACATATTGGACGGTGAAAAAGGTTGTTACCGAGGGTGGTAACTTGCGCGGTGCCTTGCCACGACGAACATCCAGAAAGCGCACAACCGCCAGAGCGACTCCGTGCAACAATCCCCAGACTAGAAAGTTCCAGCTTGGGCCATGCCAGAAACCACCAATCGCCATCGTCAATATCAGATTGATGTAGGGCCACACGGTGGTTCGGTGACCGGGAAGAGAAAAGAACAAATAATCCCGCAGCCAGTTGGATAAAGAGATGTGCCAGCGCCGCCAAAAATCAGCGATGTTGGCGGCAGCGTAGGGTGCATTGAAATTCTGGGGAAGCTTTACACCCAGCAAAAGAGCGGAGCCAATGGCAACGTCGGAGTAACCCGAAAAGTCGTAGTAGAGTTGAACAGCGTAGGCGTAGACACCGATCAGCACTTCACTACCTGAATAGAGATTCGGAAAATCAAAAACTCTGTTCACCAGATTTTCTGCAAGGTAATCTGCGATCAACATTTTCTTCATCAGGCCCAAACCGATCAGGAACAGCGCACGGCCTCCCTCTGACGCATCCAGCATTCGGGTTGTTTTTTCGAGTTGCGGAATTAGCGTTGAGACTCGTGTAATGGGTCCAGCCAGCGTTGTGGGGAAAAAGCTAACTGCGGCGAGATAAGTCAATAGGCTGGTTGTAGGCTTGGCGTCTTTGCGATAAATATCGATGGTGTAGGTAAGCGATTGGAAGGCGTAAAATGAGATGCCCAATGAAAACGTCCAGTTCCACTTGGGTGCTTCAGCGCCCACCATCCCCGCTAAATTTTCCAGGAAAAAGGGCATGTATTTGAAAGTTGCCAGCATCCCCAAATTCAGCAACACGCTCAGCGAAACTAGCGTTTTCCGGCGGTCAAGATTTGAGGAGCGGAAGATCATACCGCCTAAAGCAAAATCAATGGTGGAGGCAATGGGGATCAGCGCCAGATAAAACAGATCCCACTTGGCATAGAAAAAATAGTTTGCAAAAAGGATTAGCGCCAAACCAGCTACACGGAACCGGGATAAAGGCCAATACAGCAGAAAAACTGCAATCAGAAAAAAGAAGTAGGCCGAACTGGTCAAAAGCATCGCGGAAGGATCGTCTGATTATAGCGGGTTAAGGCCAGCTACGATGGTTAAGAGTGCGCGTTCTTCTAATATCAACATATGAAATGGGCCGGCAACCCTTCGGACTTTCATCGCCGGCAGCCTGGCTGCGCGAGTGCGGCCATGAGGTAGCTTGCGTTGATCTGGCTGTTTCGCCGCTGCCTCTTAAAGAAGCTGCCCGTGCACAACTGATCGCATTCTATTTGCCGATGCATACGGCCACCAGAATGGCACTATCCGTTTTGGCGCAAGTAAAAGGGTTGAACGCCGAAGCCCATTATGCGGCCTATGGGCTTTACGCACCCTTGAACAGAGCCTTATTGTTGGAGCGCGGAATAAAAACGGTGCTTGGTGGTGAGTTTGAAGCTGATCTTCTTGGCATTGCTAATGGCTCAACACCACCTCCCAATCCCTTTGAGTTAGTGAAGCTTTCGTTCAAGGTCCCAGACAGAACAGGACTACCCAACTTGGACCGCTACGCCAAATTGCATGTGAACGGCGAGGCGCACACAGTGGGTTACACCGAGGCTAGCCGAGGCTGCAAGCACCTATGCCGCCACTGCCCCGTGGTCCCGGTTTATCAGGGCCAATTTCGCGTGGTGCAATCAGAAGTGGTGCTGGAAGATGTGCGCCGCCAAGTAGCAACGGGGGCACAGCACATTACATTTGGCGACCCCGATTTCCTCAACGGTCCAGGGCACGCGCGCAAGATTGTGGAGCAACTGCACAATGAATTTCCCTCGTTGACTTATGACGTAATTATCAAAGTGCAGCATCTGCTGAATCACCGTGAAATGCTGCCTGTTCTTGCTCAGACCGGTTGCCTGTTCGTAACATCAGCCGTGGAAAGTTTGGATGACGCAGTTTTAGAAAAACTGGAAAAGCATCATACTCGTGCAGATTTTCTAAAAGTGGTGGGGCTATGCCGCGAAGTAGGCTTGGGATTTGTACCAACCTTCATTGCCTTCACCCCTTGGACTACCATTTCCAGCTATCGCGAATTGCTGCTGGTTTTAGCGGACGAGGGACTCGCCGCAAGCGTGGCTCCGGTGCAATTGGCGCTGCGTTTACTGATTCCCGCAGGGTCGCGATTGCTTGAGTTAGAAGATGTGCTGGAGTGCGTTGAATGCTTTGATAGCCATGCGCTGGTGCATCGTTGGAGACATGCCGACCCAGCGGTGGACGCTTTGAGTTCGAGGCTGTTGCAGTTGGTGGACAAAGAACAGAAGCGAGGCGCGGATCGCATGGCCATCTTCGCAACGGTATGGGAGGAGGCTGTGGGGACTGCGCTGCCGGTGGATTATGGAATCATGCCCCGTGCAACGGTACCCTACTTGGATGAGCCCTGGTATTGTTGAGCGGAGCCATCTGAAGAGCAGGTTGCTCTTGTATAAAATATCAACACTAACCCTCTACCAATTTTTGTGGTTGGAAGAAACCCATCCAGGAAATCACTCTGCGTAAATTTCCACAAACTGAATGTGGTGCTTGCGGTCGGAAATTCCCAGTTTCAGGCCTCTCGAAAGGGTTAATCCGGAGTTGCGGTGTTGCTCTGAATTTGCCTCCAAATGATCAAGCACCCCCGCGTCGAAGAAGACCCGGCCTCCGCTTTCGATTAGGCCATGTACTTCCTCTGCAAAAAGCCCGTGCTGGCCGAGGTCTGCCTTACGCCAATTCGTTCCCATATTGAAGTACTTCATCCACCAGTTGTCACAGGTGAACCTGTCATAGTAGACATGTACATCACCCGTCCATATTGAGCGTGCCTTTAACGCAAGGTGGAGAGGTGGAGATGCCTCGACCTGTGCGTAAGGGCCGATGTACATAACCAAATTCAGTGACGCAGTCAAGACCACAAACGCTGGAAGCGGGTGTGAAAACTGGTGGCCGCGCAGATTGGTCCGCCGTAACAACGATCCCAACAGCAGAACGAACGCCGGGAGGCAGAACAGCCGGTAGTACGGATACTCGGTAAGCCAGACTGACAGGAAAGCGAGAAAACCAGCCAACCAAACCAAGGGGAAATGTACACCGTCAGAAATAGTCCACAGCGGGCGGCGCCAATCCCGCTGCCAGAGTGCACGAACAATCGACACCGCGCAAAGTGCCACGATAGCCGCCATCGGAATCAGCAGGCGCACGTCAATGTGCTCCAGCGCGAGCGAGACCCTTCCACCGAACAACGTGCGCAGATTCGCCAGCAGCATGTCCGTCGCATGCAGGAAGAACGGCTTGCGCGACAGAACATCCGACCCGTTTAAGGTGATCCAATCAAGAAACATTCTGGGATCCGCCGGACGCTGCAGCGCCATAAACCAAACGGCCAGATATGCCCCTGTAACCGAGCCACCCGAAACGGCCAGGTACACGAGTGCCGCGCGCGCTCGCGCCACCCGATTCGGCCAGGCCCGATGCGCCCATATCGCCACCAGCATCGCTGGGTAAAAGCAGATCGCGATCTGATGGATCAGCATCGCTAGTGCATGAAACAGCCCAATTAATAAGACGGAAGGTCCCTTCCGCTGCGCCACAAGTAGCGCACAGATCATCAGTGCGGCCGTACCCGGTATGTAGGCGTTTGCATCGGTAGAAAACTTCCACCATGTGGCCGAGAACGCGAAGAGCAGCGTTAACCAGATGCTCACCATGTACCTTGCGGTTACACGCAGAAGCAAATGGAACAGCATGCACGAAGCCGCGACGCTAGATAGAATGCTCCACAGCACCAAGACGTCAAGCGCGCGGATCCCCGGGGCAATGGCTTTCAGCGAAAAATACAGTACCCGCCCAATGGCGTTGTACAGCAGATGGTTAGGGTTGTAATAAACAGGACTGAGTGCGCCGCCGGAGAAGTTATGGCCGCCCTCATCCTGATCCACTCCCTCGATATTCAGAGCAAATCCGATCCCGTCCCAATAGTGGTTGCGGGTTGGCAGGGCAGCGTACACCAACAGCAAGAATACTGCCAGGGCGCATGTGGTTAAGCCTCGACGTGAAGAAGCGGTTCGAACAGACATGATTTATGATTCCCAGTTACGACGTCAAAATCGCCTCGAAAGGCAATCCCATTACTATAATCGATAAAGGAGCTGGATGTAAATTTTTTCATCTGGCGCGTCTCGCCTAATGGTGTAGCACTTCCAGGCACTGACTGCTGGTGTACTATCAAACAACGAAACCTGGCAGATTTGAAGAGTAGGCTACGCTTGTATAAAATACCATCCCTAACACTTCTTGCCGCAGTTGGAACCTTCGCTCAGTCACTCGAAGGGCGGCCTTTTTTTGAAGAATTTGAAGTTGCGACCATCTTGCCAACAGCCCCCGCTTGGAAAGGAGGGCGCTTCATAAGAATGGAAAGTGCAAATCGGCTTGTGGCCAGGAATCACGCTTTGAAAACTCTGATAGCGGCGGCTTATAACCTGAGCCCCAAAGCCATCACGGGCGGACCGGCGTGGGTGGATTCTGATCGTTACGATATACTTGCGAAAACTCCAGGAAACACTCGGCCAACTCTTGAGGAGCAAATGGGAATGCTCCGCAAACTCCTTAGCGAAAGATTCAAATTGACCTTCCATCGGGAACCGAAGGAGCTTTCCATTTACACTCTTTCCATTTGGAAAAATGGTCATAAACTGCGGGATAGCTCCGTGCCTTCGAACCCATCTCCTGCTGGCCCTGCTCCTCTAATTTTTATCGTTTCTCCGCAGATAGTAGAATTGCCGGCGCGCAACGCAAGCATGGCGGAGTTGGCATCTGTGCTGCAGAGATCCGCGCTGGATCGCCCGGTGGTAGACAAGACTGGACTTCCTGGAAGATACGATTTCGATCTTGAGTGGACACCAGACGAGACTCAATTCGGAGGGGCATTGGGAAAGCCGTCGAACCCAGATGGCTCTACAGTTCCTGGATTGTTCGCGGCCCTGCAGCAGCAACTCGGACTTCGATTGGAAGCAAAAAGAGGGACGGTGGATGTGCTGGTTATTGATGGAATTGGGCGGCCAACAGAGAATTAATTTTTAACAACAGCCGATCCAAGTCAACAGGTTTCGTATCAAAATCATCGCATCCCGCAGCCAATGCGGATTCCAGATCACTCTTTTGAGCATGAGCGGTTAAGGCGATCACCGGAATGCTTTGCGTTGCACTCAGAGCTTTGATGGCGCGTGTGGCGGCCCAGCCATCCAGCACTGGAAGACTCAGGTCCATCAGGATCAAATCGGGTTGCAACTGTTCCGCTTTGTCGATAGCCGACTGGCCATCCTCGGCGGTAGATACATTGAAACCGTTGCGGGATAAACGGCGCGACAACATATCGCGATTCAGTTCGTTGTCCTCAACCAACAAAATCTTTTTCATGGGGCTATGCGAAGTGATCGTCCAATTTGATGAAGTTCTTTAATCTAGAATTGGCGACCCAAGTCCCTCATCACTTTTTCCACAGCGCTAACGATTGCATCCGGGCTTTCCGATGGAATATCGTGACCACTATTTGCAACGATGATACGCTCCCCGCGGCTGGAAAGACGTGCTAAACGCATCTGCAAGTCGTCCCTCCAAATGCGATTGAATTCTTCGTAGTCGCGCGTGCCTAAGTCATCCATCAATATTTCGTCAGAGTTCTTCCCAGCGGTTAGTACAATTAGCGGTTTATCCCCAAAATTCGCAGCAGCGCGGGCCTGCTCAGCACTCACTTCAATAAACTCTAATTCGCTTGCTCGCGCCTTCAAGTATTTCGATTGAAGAATCAGATAGGTAGACCCTTCGATTCCTCCACGAAAACCTCGAAAAGCTCTGAGTTGTAGCAACACTCGTGCCATTCCCAATTCAATGAAAACCGGAGCCCACCTTGCCTGGCTCTTGTACCGGCTCAGCTGTTGCGCGCCAACTTGCTTCCAGGCGGCCGGTAGCAACCCGTACTGATCTTCTTGTGTGGAATCTACCAAAACTATTCCGGCCACCTGATCGGGAAACACGGAATTATAAAGCCTCACAGTGTAGCCGCCAAAAGAATGTCCCACTAGAACGAAGGGCGGCCGTTCGCCGGCATTCTTTAGAAGCGCATGCAATTCCGCTGCGATCTGGCGGCTGGTGCGCGGCATCACCCCAGGTTCGCTGCCGCCATAACCGGCACGATCGTAAGAACAGACGCGAGTTAACTTCGCAACTCTTGGCTGCACCCGATTCCATTCCATAATGTTGTCGCCAAGACCGGCTTCCAAGATCACCGTAGGGCTTCCGTTTCCGGTGCAATGCAATTTCAGCTTTGAGCCGATGGCAGTTACCAATCGGCCAGGCTCAGGTGAGCGTTTGGCGTCAAGGTAGGTTCCAGTTGCCTGATACAATGCGCCGGACATTCCAAAGGCAACCAGCATCAACACTGCATTGCGCAACCACCGAATCCAGTTGCTCATTCAACTATGTTAGTTACAAATTGGCTTGGGTTGGTGAATATAATGAACTGGATTACATTACTAACTTGCTACTTACCGCGTGCTTGAACTGCTTCTTCCACAATCGCAATCAGTTCCTCACGGGTCAGCGTGATCTTGCCCGATTGCCCTAAATCCTCAGCCACCACCGGGCATCCTGGTGAGGCTGCGGCGTTTGAAACCACTCCATAGCGCGTCCGCGAATCAAACAGCTTATCCACTTCCTCACGCGGCAAAACTTTCGGACCGCCCAGCATCTCGCTTACCAGTGCTATGCGTGCTGTATGTTCCAGCGTTTCCATTTTGAAGAAAGCATTCCACAAATCGATACCGTAACAAACAGCACCATGATTGGCCATTAGCAACGCATCGTATTTGGGAATGTATGGAACCATGCCATCGGTCAAGGCAGGCGTACCGGGAAGGCCGTACTCAGCCAAAGGAACACAACCCAGGCCGATAATCACTTCAGGCAGAATCGCCATATTCAATGGCCGACCGGCAACAGCAAAGCCGGTTGCAACGGGAGGATGGCAATGCACCACAGCACGCACATCCTGGCGCATGGAATAGATGGTGAGATGCATCATAATTTCACTGGTGCGCTCTCGTTTCCCTTCAATCTTGTTGCCATGCATATCGCAGATAATCAAGTCATCGGGCTTCATCATACCTTTGGAAATGCCAGTAGGAGTGCAAAGAATACGTGCCTGGTCCAAACGGTAACTGACGTTACCGTCGTTTGAAGCCACCCAACCTTTTTGGTAAATCAGCTTGCCGATTTCAACAATAATTTCGCGCAGTTCGCGCTCAGTCAACGGCATTGGAATCCTACGATTGTAACAAACAGAGGGGCTAAACTCCGGGCCAAAGACGTTTCCAAAATGGTTGTGGAGGTAGCGGCCTTTGTTTTTCCCGTTTGAAAGAAAAACTGCCGGCGGCGAGTAGCAGGCCGTGTCTGTCGATTGACGTCAGTGCTTCGCACTGATTATTCGTCATGCCCGCTTCAGCAAAAACCGGCCCAGGTTGAGCAAGAAATCGGGACCGGAATTCAGAGTCAACATAAAGGCGTGCCAGTATTTTTTCAAACTCTGGGGTGCTCAGAATCTGCGCTCCTGAAGGGAATATTTTCGCAGTTTGCTCACTCTGTCGAACCATTGCTTCCTGCCGACCCGACGCCATTGCAGCCCGTGCCCGGCGCAACTGCTCGAGTAGCGCTGCCATGGAAGGATATGCTCCGTCGCGTTCCAGAATGACGGTCAGTGTTTGCGACGCCCGGCTGGCGACCAATCTTAAAAGTTCATAAACAGGATCAGGAACATCGTGCAAGTGATCGTCCAGGATGCGGCCTTCAAGCCAACGGCCGCCGGCAATATGAATCGAACTCACCAGATGCAAGGGAAGGCTTTCAATCATGTCTGCCGCGCTGTATCCAAAGTTAATGGCGTTCGTATGGACATTGTGCAGATCCAATAAAAGCGGGCACCCCGATTGCGTTGCTACTGCGGTGAGCCATGCGGATTCGGTCATGGAACTGCCCGGCGGATCTACCAATGTAGCCACGTTTTCCACCATCGGCCTGACGCCTATTGTTGAAGCAGCAGTAGACAGATTTCGTAGTGTGCCTTCCACGCTTTGACTGTTTCGCGGCGGCGATGCCAAGTGCCCAATTTCCACATCGCCGGCCCGCACAAATGCTAGATGTTCTGACCAAGACTCAGGACGAAGGGATTCTAATAGGCGGGCAAATTTTCCTAGCCGTTCATCGTCTACAGGAATGGTGGAAGCCATGCCCAGGCCAATTCCATGCAGTGATATGGGGGTTTGGGAAGAAAGCACACGCAACGAATCGAGTTTCGATTTCGGTGCATCGAAGTAGTCATCGGCAATGACTTCGACAGTGTCGATCTGATCGAGGTTGGACAGGATACCCGTAGCCAAGCGGGGCCGCCATCCCATACCCACGCGGTCAACTGCCACAGCCACCGCACCCTCCTCCGCCGCCTCCACAGCTGCTGCCACTATCACCGGAGCTACTGCTGCTGTCACCGGAGTTACTGCTGCTGTCCCCGGAACTTGAACTGGAACCACAAGAGCCGCAACTTGAACTGCTGGAACCCCCATCATTCTTTGCTGCTTTTCTAAACAGGTCATCGCGGCGCGGAAAGTAAACAAGCGGAACAGCTCCAACACCAAAAACAGCCGCTGCCATAGCCATCTCCGCAGTGGAATTAGTAGCACCAGGAGATGATGCAAGTTCTGCCAATCCAGCAAGATAGTGGTCACCTTTTCCAGTACGCTGCTTTTTATAAAGCATGACAAGATAGAAAAAAGCAATGGCTGCGAATCCAACTAAGAGCCCTATATTCGATCTTCCGCTGGTAAGTGCCAACACGATTTTCATGAGCGCGACCCCACCTAGCAGGAAGGCACCATAAAGACACTCGCGGAACCGTTGTTCCATACGTTCTGCGCCTGGCAATAAATCTAAGCTCTCAAGTTCTCCTTGGTAGGAATTGAAGATGGCATTGAAACCATGTGCAGCAAAAATCTTATTCGGAGCTGTAGGCTCGCCATAGTGCTCAATGATCTTTGCGCTCAGTGGCTCTTTTAGAAACTGCGCTTCCGGCTTCTTCGTCGCGACAATCTTGTTCTCCTCCGTTACCTCCAAATAGCCTCTGTCGATAAGGCACATTGTTGCAATGCGAAGCACTTCGTTTTTGCCTGCGCGAAGAAATGCAATTTTGTAAGGATCATTCAAGCGGGGCAAAGCCGAGCCAGAGGCGGCTTCCCGCTGATTCCGTTTCCAAGTCAAAATGCCTACCACAGCAATGCAAAGAAGCAAGTAGAAAAATAGGAATTCGGGCCCACGAAGTGCAAATGGATTCACTGCATCACCTTCATCCTTATGAGATCAACTCTGCTTGGATTCGCAACTCGCTGATGGCCTCCATCACGTGGCCAAGCGCTGTATGCGGCGGAGGGGCCGACGGAGTTGCCGCCTCCCGAAGACTGGAAAAATAGGCCGGCAAATAACCTAATTCTTCAGGCCATGCCTGAGCCACTGCAGCCAAAGCATCTTTCGGCGATGCGGCTGGATGTCCTTCCAATTCCAGAATTTCAGCAGCACAAGTTCGTATTGGCCCAACCGCATCTACCATGGCTGCAACCGTGGCTTCAGGCCGCGCAGGAGTCAGGGCATATTGCTCGCGCAATCGTAAAGTCAAATTCAATAGCACTTGGCGAGTCCTGCGAATGGCTGCATCCCGCGATACGTGCCGTCCAGCGAATACGTCAGGGCCGTAGAGGACGCGCCGACGGCGGCCGATATCTGCAAATTTCTGGGCGAAGGCCTGCATTGCAGCATCCACTTCGGAATCCAGCAGAAACATTACACGAAGGCGGATGGTGGCGTAAGCCATCTCCAATTGCGGTTGCAATCGGATGGCGGCTTCGGCTGAGAAGTTATCTAAGACCAGTAGCAGGTTAACATCTGAAGTTGGCCTTAACCGCCCTTCAGCGCCACTGCCGAACAGGATGATTGACTGCAAAGAACCGCCAAAGGCAGCTTGCGTGCCGGATATGAAATCTTCCAGAACCGGACGGACCCTGTCTGGGACATCGTGCAACAAATTTGGGGGCATATTGTTTTTACCTGATCATAGCCAAACCAACGTTAGAATGGTAGGGAAGCTTGAATTGGACGACACGTGGATAAACGAAGGATGTGCCCGAATTGCCGGGCAATGATTACCAGCGACGATAAGGTTTGTCCTTATTGCGAAGCACAGGTGGGTTCCAGAGCCATTGATTTAAGGGCTCCGGACAATTTAATGGGGGGCTTGATGCCCGCCAACCGTTTCGTAACTTCGCTACTGCTGCTGGTGAACGCGGCTATATTTTTGACGGTCTACATTTCCGATAATCAGGATTTCGTCAGATCAGCATACAAGAATGGACGGGGGATTTTGCTGGGGGGCGAATGGTGGCGTCTGATCACCGCCGGATATTTGCATGCCAATTTGATGCATATCGCCATGAACGCCTGGGCGATTTTCGACATGGGCGCGTTTGTGGAAGACCTTATCGGGGCCAAGCGCATGTTCACCGTTTTCACGGTGGCAACCGTTTGTGGGTTTCTTCTGAGCTCGTTCTGGAATCCAGTAATACCCTCTCTGGGTGCTAGCGCTGGCGCGTTTGGATTAATTGGAGCGCTGATCGCGTATGGCGTCAACTCCCGCAGTTCCCACGGCCAGGCAATTAAGCGCTACTACATTGAGTCCGCTGTTTTCGGAATCGTTGTGGGCTTGATTGGTATTTTTCCCATCGATAACGCCGCTCACCTTGGCGGACTTATCGGCGGATTCGTAACGGCCTGGGTGGCTGGTGAACCACGGCTTATCAACGATTGGAAGGAAAAAGTATGGACTGTTGGCTCTGCTCTTTCTTTGTTCCTCACACTGGCTGCATTTGCTCGAATGTATTTGCGCTTTATTGAAATTTCCACTCTCCATCGGTAAGGACGCAAGCGCAAGAAAAGCGTAACTGTGGGTGGCCAGACGCTCACCACTCACTTCCCTGGTGCGAGCCAGATGGCGAACAGCAGAGGGAGCATGTCCATATTTTTTATCAAATTGAAACGGCATACGATGCGGCTCTGCCGTGCTTGCATGCAGTGGCAAAACCATTACCGCCCTTTCCAGCCGGGATCGAATCGACCAGTTGCACCGATGCGCGATGAGATATACTTTTTCAATCCGATGTCCTACCCTGTCGCAGTATTTCGCTTTGGAGTTTCCATGTCTAGAAAATCACTTTTATCTATCGCATTGACGTGCTTGTTTGGTGCATCCACTCTCTGCGGACAAGAGGTTCGGGCCAGCCTTTCTGGCATTATTTCGGACCCTTCCGGCGCCCCCATTCCTGCGGCGCAAATCACAGTAACTAACATTGCCAAAAACACGCGCATCGTCAGTACTTCTAACGAAAGTGGTCTTTATAGCACTCCGCTGCTTGAACCTGCCGCCTACAAAGTGGTTGTGGAAAAAGATGGTTTCCGCCGCGTTGTGCGTGAAAGTGTTGTTCTGCAGTCCCTCGACAAAACACGGCTTGACGTACAGCTACAAATCGGCTCCGTCACTGATTCCATCACCGTCAACGATGCAGTGTCGCAACTCCAAACGGAAACGGCTAACCGCGACACGGCCATCAACAACCAACTGATCGCCAATTTACCGACGCAAGGCCGCAATCCTTTCCAAATCGCCTGGGCCGCGCCCGGAGTTTTCAAAGCCGGCGGCTGGCGGTATTTGCGTTCCTTCGACATCGCCGGCACCACTGGTTTTTCGGTCAATGGCGGTCGCAGCGGCGAAAACGAAGTGCTGCTTGATGGAATGAGCAACGTCCGTTCCAGCCGAACGGTTATTCACGTGCCGACGATGGAATCTGTACAGGAATTCAAAGTCTTAACTAATACATACGACGCCCAGTACGGTCGCACTGGCGGTGGTATCGTCACCATGGTTACAAAATCGGGAACCAATCAGGTGCACGGCAACCTGTTTGAATATTTTCAAAATTCCAAGCTGAACGCTAACCAGACGGAATTGAACGCCGGCGGTATTAAGAAATCTCCAAATAACATAAATTCCTACGGCTTCTTCTTGTCTGGCCCCGTCTATATTCCCAAAATCTTCGATGGCCGGAACAAGCTTTTCTGGACCATCTCACACGAATCGATGCGTCAACGCTCGGCAGATCCTGGCGTTGTTACTGTTCCCACTCTGGAATGGCGCACAGGTGATTTCTCTACCCTGCGGAACGCCCAGAATCAGGCGGTCCTTATATATGACCCTCTTACTACCATCGCTGATGGAACGCGTCAGCCCTTCGCGGGCAATCGTCTCCCCGCTAACCGAATCACACCGATCGCCACAAACGCATTGAAGTTTTATCCAGGGCCAACATCGGAAGGCACTGGTCCGGCAAAGGTTAACAATTACCCCTACCCCTCCCGTTGGGTCGCCGACATGTTCCAGTGGTCAGGACGCTTGGATTACCAGATTAACGCCCGAAACAACACCAACTTTCGCTATGGCCAGAATCCATTTACCGAATACCGCGGACTGGTCTTTATCAAGAACCCAAGCGACGTAAATCCCGCTGAGCCTACCGGCAACGCTCCGCTCATCCGAAATGGGCGCACGATTGGCTTCAATTGGACATCCACGCTATCACCAACCACAACCTTTGATCTTCGTCTGGGCCTTAACCGCTGGGAACAGACCAGCGGCAGCTCTTATGGCAACGGCTACGATCCCAAACTGCTGGGCTTCGATCCCAACCTTGTGAACCAATTCACCCGTGTGGCTTTCCCTCGTTTCGACTTCAACGGTGTATACCAATCAATGGGCCCCGGCAGCCTTCTGAACGCCGGCAACAATGATAGCTACACAATCCAACCGAACTTGAACAAGGTCGTCGGCCGCCATTTCCTCAAGTTTGGCTTTGAGGCGCGCCGTTACAACGACAACACCTTGAATCCAGGCGCTGCTACTGGGATTTACAATTTCAGTAAGAACTGGACGCAGGCTGTTTCTAACCGCGCTGATGCCACATCGGGAAACGAGTTGGCCACCTTCTTACTTGGTTATCCGACAACAGCCGCAGTTGATCGCAATATTGACCCTGCCTTTGTCCACTTCTTCTATGCGGGCTTCTTCCAGGATGACTTCAAAGTCTCCTCACGTCTCACGCTAAACCTTGGTATGCGTTGGGATTATGAGTCGCCCGCTTACGAACGCTATAACCGAATGGTGCAATCTCTTGATTTCGCAGCAGCGAGCCCGATCGCAGCGCAGGCTACCGGCCTCAACTTGAAAGGCGCAGTGCGCTTCGCCAATACTGGCGGAGCTCGGCGTGGGTCATTCACCCCGGATCGTAACAACTTTGCGCCACGCGTCGGCTTTGCTTACCGGCTGACCAACAAGTGGGTTGTTCGCGGCGGGTATGGCCTTTACTTCCTTGGTCAGGATGCGACCGGTTCCAACCAGGGATTCAGCCAGCGCACCAATGCCACGGTGACGGTGGACAACCTTGTTCCTGCAGTTACGCTTGCTAATGCTTTCACAAACCAGGTGGGAGGCCGGCTTCTCCCGGCCGTTGGAAATACCGAGGGCGCGTCAAGCTTTCTTGGTCAAGGTCTTGGGGTAAATTACCAAAATCGCCCATTGCCATACTCTCATCAATATTCATTCGACATACAGCGTGAACTTCCTGGCGGAGTGCTCTTTGAAGCGGCTTATGTCGGCAATCAAACGCGCAAACTGCCTATCAACTCCAACGCCAATTACATTCCAGCCAGCGAGTTAAATCGCCGCACAGCTGCTGGGGTAATCGACAATGCTTATTACAACGCACAAGTCCCAAACCCAATGCGCGGACTGATCCCCAACAATGCTGCTTTGAATGGCGCCACGATTACACGGCAAACGTTGTTGTTCACTTTCCCGCAATATTCTCCATTGACAATCAACAATGTGCCCATTGGCAAGCAGCGCTACGATAGCTTCCAAATGAAGGCTTCCAAGCGGTTCAATGCTGGCCTTACTTTCCTTGCAAGCTATACCGGCGCCAAGACTCTGGAACAGATCAGCTTCTTGAACATTCAGGATTTTAACGTCGCCGCCCCGGACAATTCCGTTCTGGTCAAGCAGTCTGCCGATCAGATTGATGTTCCCCGTAAGTTCAATTTCGCAGGAGTTGCTGAACTGCCCTTCGGCAAGGGAAAGCACTTTGCGACGAACATGAACAAGGTTGGCAACTTCCTTATCGGTGGGTGGGTACTGAACGCAAATATTACTTACATGAAGGGGCTCAATGTGAATTATCCCAATGCTGCACAGGTGACACAGGGCAGCGCAGCTCTGGATAACCCGACCATCGCGCAGTACTTCAACACCAGCCTTTGGAACGACTCCACCGGCAAGCGCGTTGGCACACAAGAACCCTTCACGCTGCGTAATTTTCCGCTACGCTTTTCTAACGTCCGGCTTCCGGGTTACGAGAACTGGGATGCTTCCATCTCAAAATACTTCCCTATCCACGAAAGGTTAAGAGCACAATTCAAGTTTGAAGCGGTCAATGCTTTGAACCACCCCTGGTTCACCGGCATCCAGTCTGTGGATGTAACAAACGCGCAGTTTGGCCGCTTGAATCCTTCGCAGGGCAACTTGCCACGGTTCCTTAAGCTTGGTTTGAATTTGCAGTTCTAGGAAGTTACAAGAGGGTTCGTAGGGATGATTGGCATTCGAGTAGAGGCCCCATCCGATGGATGGAGCCTTTCATTCAAGACTTGTTTGCTAACGTACTTGCGGGAAACCCAGCTCCACTTTACTGGTGCTAGGATCGGGCCATCGGCTTGTGACCACTTTAGCTCGTGTATAAAAATGCACTCCCTCTGGTCCATACATATGCAAGTCGCCAAACAGGGAGGCTTTCCAACCACCGAAGCTATAGTAGGCGACAGGAACGGGGATGGGCACGTTAACACCAACCATGCCGGCCTCCACATCGAATTGAAACTGCCGGGCAACGCCACCGTCTCGAGTAAAGATCGCAGCCCCGTTGCCGAAGGGATTTTCGTTGATCATGCGTAGCGCTTCTTCATAGGTCTTCACGCGTACGACGCCAAGGACAGGACCGAAAATTTCGTCCTCATAACATTTCATCCCGGGCTTGACGTTGTCGATCAGTGAAGTTCCCAGGAAAAAACCGTCGCCGTTAGAAGAAGGTTCAAGCCGGCCATCGACGGTCAGCTTTGCTCCTTCCTTCTCAGCACCAGCAACGTAAGAAGCAACTTTGTCGCGATGTTCGCGGGAAATCAACGGACCCATCTCGTTGCCTTCCTCCATGCCGGAGCCCACCTTGATTTTCGCCATCCGCTCCTTGATTGCTTCAATCAGAGGATCCGCCACGTTGCCAACTGCCACTACCATCGAGATGGCCATACAACGTTCCCCGGCAGATCCGTATGCTGCGGAAACAGCTGCGTCGGCAGCCATGCCAATATCAGCATCGGGCAGCACTAACATATGATTTTTCGCGCCCCCCAAAGCTTGTACGCGCTTACCGTGACGAGTGCCGGTTTCATAGACGTATTTGGCGATGGGCGTCGATCCAACGAAGCTGATCGCCTTCACGTCGGGATGTTCCAGCAACCTATCTACGGCTACTTTATCTCCTTGAAGAACAGTAAACACGCCATCAGGCAGGCCAGCTTGTTGCAGCAACTCAGCGAGATAAAAAGTGACTGTTGGATCCTTTTCAGATGGTTTTAGGATGAACGCGTTTCCACACGTGATGGCGTTGGCGAACATCCACATAGGGACCATGGCTGGAAAGTTAAACGGTGTGATGCCCGCTACAACTCCAAGCGGCTGCCGGATCTGGTAAACGTCGACGCCACGGCTGACTTGTTCGGAATAACCGCCTTTAAGCAAGTTAGGAACCCCACAGGCGAACTCAATGTTTTCCAGGCCACGGGCAACTTCGCCCATTGCGTCGGCAAGAGTTTTTCCATGCTCCATTGTTAGGAGTTCCGCAATGCGCCGACGATTGGCGTCCACCAGTTCGCGCATCTTGAACATGACTTCCGCTCTGCGTGAAAGCGGTGTGGATCGCCATGCAAGAAAAGCTTCTTTTGCGACGGCTACGGCATGGTCCACTTCCGCAACGTTGGCTAGATCTACATTGGCCTGAGGCTGCCCTGTTGCCGGGTTCCACACGATTGAAGTCCGACCGGATTTTGAGGCAAGCGGCTTGCCGCCGATCCAATGATTCACGCTGCGCAAAGCGATTGCTGGTTCTTGTACCGTTGTCATTCCTATCTCCCTATTCCAACCGTAGCCAGTTCCGAGGTTAGCGCTTGATCCACCAGATCAAGGCTTTTCTCTACAATATCCAATCCGTACCGCAGTTCCTCTTCAGTGACAATCAACGGCGGACAAATCCACAACATATTGAAGCGACTGAAGGCGTATACATGGTTCTTCTTGAGGTACGCGGCCAGCATGGCCATCTCAGGACTGGAGCCATTATAGGGCGCAAGCGGTTCGCGGGTGGCCTTGTCTTTCACTAGTTCGATGACAGAGAACAGCCCTTTGTAGCGCACATCGCCAACGCAGAGGTGCTTGCGCTTCATCGACTCCAAGAATGAAGCAAGATATGCGCCTTGCTTTTCCACGTTTTCGAAAACGTGGTCTTCTTCGTACATGCTTAAGTTCGCAACGGCCGCCGCGCAAGAAACCGGGTGGCCACTATAAGTGAGTCCGCCCCATAGCATATTGGTCTCAAAGTAGCGAGCAATAGCATCGGAAACAACCACGGCTCCAAGTGGCATGTAACCGCTGGTAAGGCCCTTGGCGCAAGTAACAATGTCGGGCGTAATGCCATAGTGTTGGGTGGCCAGCCACTTGCCTGTGCGGCCAAAGCCACTCATCACTTCGTCGTCAATCAGAAGGATCCCGTATTTGTCGCAGAGAGCGCGCAGCTTAGGGTAGTAATCGTCAGGGGGTACCAGCAAGCCATTCGAACCAGTGATGCCCTCCACCAGAATTGCGGCTATTGTGGTGGGTCCTTCTAATTGAATAATTTCTTCAATGTGGCTGACGCATTCGCGATGGCAGGTCTCCACTTTCTGGCCGAACGGGCAACGATAGCAATAGGGATCAAACACGCGCACTATGCCCGGAATGCCGGGTTCCACTGGCCAGCGACGTGGATCGCCACTGGCAGTCATAGCTCCCATGGTTGCGCCATGGTAGGAGCGGTATCTTGTAATGATCTTGTCGCGTCCGGTGAACAACCGGGCGATTTTCATAGCATTTTCGTTGGCTTCTGCTCCACCAAGAGTGTAAAAGCATTTGGCAAGGCCAGTGACTTCGGCCAGTTTCTTGCCCAGAATCCCACGCGGTTCAGTGGCAAAACTCGGGCCGGCGAAGCAAAGCTCATCCACTTGCTTTTTGATAGCATCAATGATCTTCGGATGTTGATGGCCGGCATTTAAGTTGATGAGCTGCGAGCTGAAATCGAGCCACCGATTCTCATCGCCGTCCCAAAACCAAACGCCCTGGCCTCGCTTCATGTGTATAGGGTTAGCAGTGCCTTGGACCGACCAGGAGAAGAGAGTGTAGTCGCGATTTTCCTGAATAATTTCGGGGGATGTGCGTTTCATAGAACTGCCTTTATCGTATTCCTTACCAACCGGAGAATCAATGGACTTAGGACTTCATGATCATATCAATGACAGTCCGCACACAACCGTCGGCGGAATTTTCAAAAGGTCAATTTGATTCTCGGCTTTTGGTGCTACATTGGATATACTGAACTAACGTGGTAAAAAAGCTTACAAAGCACGGGAACAGCTTGGCATTGATCATTGATAGGCCAATTCTTGATTTGCTGAAAATCGACGTTGAAACGGCGCTCGATATTTCGACGGACGGGGAACATTTGATTATTGGTGCTGCCAAGCCTTCAGCGCGCCGTGCCAAGTTTGAAAAAGCACAGGCACAAGCGCATAAGCAATATAAGAATACATTCCAGAAACTCGCAGAGTAGCGCCTCTTTACGTTAAACGCGGTTGGCACCTATTCTCGAAAAACTTGGTCAATTGTTGCTTTCCTAAAAGTCCAGAGGCAACGGAAAGTACAACCTGAGTTAGCTCCTCTTCCTCAAAGAGAGACTCCCAGTCATTCAAAAGCAGGAAGACAACCGCTGCATTCGCTGCAATGCGTTTATTTCCATCGAGGAACACGTGATTCTGGCAAAGGTGGAACAAATAGGCGGCAGCCATTGCCGGAATTGATGGATGAAGCCACTCGCCTCCAAAGGTTGCTTGGGGCATGGCTAGTGCGGACTCCAGACCGGCGGCGTCGCGGAGTCCACGTGAACCGCCGTATGAATCGATTTGTAGCTGGTGCATTTCCAAGGCTTCGTCCAAAGTCAGAAAGGTTGGTTCCAAGGTGCCGATGCTCAGAGGATGGTTGGTCATTAGATGTGCTTTAGTGCGACAGCGATGACGGCCACCATCGCAAGAACCATGAGCATGATCTCAAAGACACTCCAGATCGTGAGCCTGATTTTCTCGAATTCGTGCTTTGTTGGAAACCGGAAATCCATAATTCGTTCCAGGGCCTTTATGTCTTTAACTCTGCATCAATGTGTTGCGTGGGTAGAGTGGCTTCTAGTATTCGCTCTCCCTCGTTCCATTTCGCATCAACCGTCACAGGTTGATTGGCGTTCCACCGGATGTAATTGAGGAATGAAGTAGCACTGATAGTCCCACCCCTTTTCCCCTTCGGAATCGACAACCGGAAAGTGTTGCTGTCCGATTTTCCTTGGGGGCGGATGGCAATTTTGCATGTGGCGACATCCCAAAAGAGGTAAACGAAGCGCGTCTCTGCTTTGGCTAAGATATCGCCGGAGTGTGCATTTAGGGCGATCTTAGCGAATTTCCCCGGCAGTATCGTTATCTGTGGAGAGGGAAGTTGAGAAGCCTTATGCTGAAATAGTTCGTAGGCCATAGGGTCTACTCATAGAATACAGAAAGAATATTTCTATGTCAACTCGGAATAGTCATTAGAGTAGTGTCTAGAATATTTACGAATCCTTTTTGAGGGCATCGGATCCTTTCGGTGGACACTTTAGGATTTCGGGTAAGTAGCTTGAGTGAGCAATATTCGTCGACGGTGGGGCGGACGGTCTGTTGGAACTGTTTTCCGAGCCTGTCGCTTCCGGGCTTGATCCACTTGCGATTGCAGATCTAACTGACAAAATCCAATGCGCCGTTCTTGTGGCCAGCTTGTCCAAAGCAATTACAGCCATTTCAAGATGCTCTTCACGAGTATCTTCAATCTTGTTGTGGCTAATGCCTTTCAGAGATTGGACAAACATCATCACCGATGGAATGCCGGCACGGGCTACTTCAGCTGCATCGTGGAGGGGACCGGATGGCAGGCGGTGGCATGTCCCGGATGTCTCTGTTACAGCCTGTTCGCAAAATTCGAGAAGCTGCGGGTGAAAAGGAACCGGTTCAATATTCCAAATTCGGGACCATTCAACCGTGCACTTTTCTTCAGCCGCGAAGCGCTGGCTTGCGGCTTGTGCTTCGCGGTACATCTGCGCCAGCACATCAGCGGAGAGGTCCCGCTGGTCAAGAGTAGTTTCACAGCGGCCAACCACCGCGGTCACGATCCCGGGAAACGTTTTCACGCTGCCCATGGTGCAAACGGCATCAGGATGCTTGCCGGCGATAGAGCGAATTTCAAGAGCAAGTTTGGCGGCGGCGGCCAACGCATCGCGACGGACGTTCATGGGCGTGGAACCGGAATGCGCTTCCTGACCATGGAAGGTAATGGCGTGACGTTCAACTCCCTTTGTGCCAAGTACCACGCCCAACGGTAGACCCAAATCTTCCAGCACTGGACCCTGCTCAATGTGCAGTTCAATATAAGCCGCAGCGTTTTTTTGGCCCTTCTCTGCTTCAGGGAAACGGTCGATCTCAACCCCACATTTGTGGAGTGCATCTTCCAGCCGAATGCCGTCTTTATCCGTTCTGCCCCTATCCGCATCAATGGAATGTTTACCAGCAAAGGCTGCCGAACCAAGCAGGCTGCGGCCGAAGCGTGCGCCTTCCTCGTCAGCCCAATCGACGACGCGGATTGTTAGAGGTGGCCTACCGTTGTATTCCGCAGCGAAGCGACGAAGAATTTCAAGACCGGCCAGAAGATCAAGGCAACCGTCGAGCCAGCCGCCGTTGGGCACCGAATCGATGTGGCCGCCAATCAGCAAAGACTTTTCAGATTCACCTCGTAGAGTGAACCAACTATTGCCCGCCGCGTCGTAATGATGCTCAATTGGCAGGCCTGCGGTTTTCGATTCAAACCAGGCGCGGGCTTTAATCCAAGTATCCGTCCAAGCTACTCGCTGAGCACCGTTTTCATCAGCCGTTAGTGCGCGAAGTTCTTTGAGTTCTTCAATGGTTCGTTTGGGATTGAGGCTCATAAATAGGTAGGCTCTCGTTTTATTAACTGGCCACGGCCACGTTCGCCGATGAAATTGCCGTCGCGCACTTGCACCTTGCCGCGCACAGTTACCACAACGGGGCGGCCTTCAATTTCCATTCCTTCAAACCCGTTGTAATCGTTGGCGACGTGCTGCGTTGCGGCGCGGATGACACCTTTGGCGTTAGGATCGTAAATCACCAGATCAGCATCGCTACCAACGGCAATAGTTCCCTTACGCGGGAAGAGGCCGAATATCTTCGCCGCTTTTGTGCTGGCCGCTTCCACAAAACGATGCAGATCAAGTGGGCCGCGTTTCACACCATATGTGTAGAGTAAATTCACGCGATCTTCAATGGCCGGAATGCCATTGGGGATATTTGTGAAAGCATCTTTTCCAAGCATCTTTTGCGATGTATCGAAGGGGCAATGGTCCGTGCCCACCGTGTCGATCATCCCGGTTGCCAGTGCATTCCACAGCACCTTTTGATTCCGCTTGTCGCGCAGCGGAGGGGACATGACGTGTTTCATTCCTTCCACGCCTTGGCGTTCCGCGTAAGTTTTATCTAACATGAAATGGGGAATGACAGATTCCACAAAAAGTTGAACTCCGCGCGACTTTGCCGCAATGGCGGCCTTCAATGCAGGCTCACAGGAAAGGTGGACGACATAGCCGGCCGCTCCAGTATTTTCAAGGAAAGTGGCGAAGCGGCCGGTGCCTTCTGCCTCCACTGATTCCGGCCTGCTGGGTTCGTGCCATTCGGGTCCGGTCTTGCCTTCAGCAATCAGACGTTGCTGCAGCTTGCCAACAAGTTCAGCGTTTTCGCAATGGGCGGTAACAATGGCACCCAGCTTTTTAGCTAGCGTCAAAGTCTGGTACATTTCACGATCTTCCACGCCAAAGAAATTCTGATAGGCGAGAAAGATCTTGAAAGAACTGATTCCGTCGGCTACGATTTCGCGCAACTGCGATTCTGTCTCGTCGCCAAACTTAGTGACCGACATGTGGAAGGAATAGTCGCAGGCGCTGTGACCTTCGGCCTTCGATTTCCATAGGTGATATCCTTCAAGCGCGTCTTCGTTTCGATTCGGGCAACACATTTCTATATAGGTTGTAGTGCCACCTATGAGCGCTGCAATACTGCCCGTCTCATGCGTGTCTTTAGCGAAGGTTGACATGAAGGGCAGGTAAATGTGGACATGCGGATCGATGAAGCCTGGGAACACTAGCTTGCCAGTGGCATCGATCACTTCGGCGTCAGGAGGGGATTCCAGGTTCTTCCCGATGCGCGTGATGGTTTCCCCTTCAGCATAGATGTCAGCATGAAAGCGGGAATCGGCCGTAATGACTTCACCGTTTTTTATGAGTAACGCCATGATTGCCTCCTAGTGAATATGGATGCCAGCCTTGTCCCTGTACTGTTTCATCTTTTCCCAATCTTCAGTTACTGTTGGCTGGGTCTTGCAGATCTCGTCCCACGTCACTGATTCACGGCCAGAAGGCACCTCCACCATTTCGATGCAATGGTCCACCGGGCAGACGTTATAGCAAAGGCGGCAGCCAACGCAATCTACCTCACGAACTACAGGCTGTGGCCTGGTCGACACTGCTGCTTGCTTGCCGTTGGAACGCACATCATAGGAATGCGGTGCAACCAGTTTTCCATGAGGACTCATCAAATCGATGCACTGGTGAGCCGTGTCATTGCAGGCGATATAGCAGATGTCACACTTGATGCACTTGGAAGTATCGATGCGGGCAACGGCACGGAAGGAAAGGTCGAAGTCCTTAAAATCGGAGACACGATGCAGACTCTTCCCGATGACATCATCAAGCGTAGCCATACCTTTGGAATCCATCCAATTGGAGAGGCCATCGCACAAATCTTCCACAATGCGGAAACCATAGTGCATCACTGCGGTGCAAACCTGCAAGCTGCTTGCGCCCAGCAGAAGGAACTCCGCGGCGTCCTTCCACGTGGCAATGCCTCCCATGCCGGAAATGGGAATGCGCGACCCAGAAACGATCGGGTCTGTCCCCAACGCTGAGAGCATATTCAATGCAATTGGCTTTACAGCAGGCCCGGCATAACCGCCGTGACCGCCTTTGCCGCCGATGTTCGGGGTCATCTGCAGCGTGTCCAGATCAACGCCGATAATGGAGTTCACCGTGTTGATCAGCGACAAAGCAGACGCCTTGGCAGCCACTGCTGCACGAGCGGGCATTACGATATTGGTGATGTTTGGCGTAAGCTTAACGATCACCGGCAACTTGGAAACTTCCATTACCCAGGCTGTGATTTGTTCGCAATATTCCGGCACTTGGCCAACGGCGCTGCCCATCCCTCTTTCGCTCATCCCGTGCGGGCAACCGTAGTTCAACTCAATCCCATCGGCACCGGTATCTTCAATCTGCCGGATGATCTTGTGCCAAGCTTCGCGCGTTGATTCCACCATGGCGGAGGCAATTACTGCGCGGTCTGGCCAGGCGCGTTTCACTTCAGCCATTTCACGCAGATTCACTTCCAGCGGACGATCGGAAATCAACTCAACGTTGTTGATGGCCAGCATTTTTTGATTCCCGGAATGCCAAGCACCGTATCGGTTAGAAACATTCAAAACGGGGGGGCCGATGGTTTTCCAAACAGCGCCGCCCCAACCCGCCTCAAATGCTTTGTGGATTTGCGCGCCAGAATTGCTGGGAGGAGCCGAGGCAAGCCAGAACGGATTCGGCGATTTTATTCCGGCAAAGCGCGTGGTGAGATCAGCCATGTGTGAGGCTCCTATGAATGGATTCGGCTGCAAGCTTGCCATCTTCAACAGCCATTACAGTGGACGCCGAACCCTTGGCGCGTATGCAATCCCCACCGCTGTAGACTTTTGGAATATTGGTCATGAAGTTGGTATCCACCTTCAAATACCCTTTGTCGGTGGCAAGTCCCAAGGCTTTGGCGAGGGCCGGTTTTTCTTGCCCAATGGCCTTCACAACTTGATGGGCGGGTAAAAGGAAATTAGTGCCAGCCACCAATTCCGGAGTGGGGCGGCCAGATGCGTCCGGGGCACCGAGTTTCATTTGGCCGCAAAGTAAACCCTCTGCCGTTGCGGCTAACGGTTGCGTTAAGAAACGAAACTCCACACCTTCGCTTTTTACAAATTCGTATTCGTGCGGATAAGCGGTCATCTCTTTGTCCGTGCGTCGATACACCATGGTGACCCGCTCTGCTCCAAGACGCTTGGCGATTGTGGCGCAATCAATAGCCGTGTTACCGGCACCGATGACGATGACGTTGCGGCCAATGTGCATTCCGCCGGGATCGAGTTTACTCTGTTCAATGTATGTTAGACCATTGATGATTAATTCTTCGCCCGGGATGCCCAGTGCGGGAGTTGTACCCAAACCGATGCTGAGAAAGACCGCCTGGAACTTGCTGCGGAGATAATCCAGTTCCAAATTGACGCCCAGTTCAAATCCGGTTTCAATGGTTACGCCAAGGCGCTTGATCATTTCCACTTCCGCAAGCGCCGCTTCCACTGGTTCCCGTAATCCGATAATGCCGTAAGTAGAAAGCCCGCCTGCCAAGGGTCGCTTTTCGTAAACCGTTACACCGTGGCCCATCCGAGCCAGTTGTCCTGCACAAGACAATCCTGCTGGTCCAGCGCCCACCACGGCAATGCGCTTTCCGGTTGGTGGACCGGCATGGACAACGTCAATTGCCCGATCGCGAATATAGTCCATTGAGTAACGTTGCAAGCGGCCTATGGCTATAGGCTTGTGTTCAGAGCCAAGCACGCATGCACCTTCGCAAAGTTCCAACACCGGGCAGACGCGGGCGCAAGTGGATCCCAGAAGATTCGCATCCAAAATCGTACGAGCGGAACCGATTACATTGTCGGTGGAAATCTTCCTAATGAAGCGAGGAATATCGATGTGCGTTGGGCATGCATGAGTGCACGGAGCGTCGAAACAGAATAAACAACGATTCGCTTCAACGATGGCCTCATGCGCGGAAAATGGGGGAACCTGTTCGGCCAGTGCCTGCCCGGGGGTAACAGTCTGTTGCAATAGCGTCTCCTCTTAATAAGGTATTACACGCCATCGGACTCCACGGGGCCGATGCATAACCTTGGGAAGTTCTTAGTGCCTTCTCATCAGCCCCCAGTATACAAGGCCCGAAACGAGAAAGCCTACGAACCAGGCGTAGTCATATAACCATCGCAGATCTGGAATGACCAAGCCGGCGAGCGCAATTATAATGCCGATGGCGAGGGCGATCATCGCTTTGTAGTTAACACCATTCGAGTACTCATATTCACCGCCGCGACGATATAGGTCGGCCACATTCAGACTGCGGTTCCGCACCAGAAAGTAGTCGAAAATCATGATGCCGGCAATGGGCCCAAGCAGGCCGGAATAGCCAACCAACCATCCGAAAATATAGGAACTAAAATCGGTCATGAGTTTCCAAGGCATCATGGCGATGCCGAGAACGCCGGTAATCAAACCACCAGTACGGAACGAAATAAGGCTGGGCCTGAGGTTGGAAAAATCGTTGGAAGGCGACACTACGTTGGCTGCAACGTTGGTGTTGAGCGTCGCTACCAGAAGGGCTATGAGAGCAATAAAGGCAATCGTGGGCTGGTTAAACTTACCGAGTAAAACCACCGGGTCCCAAATGGGTTCGCCAAAGATGACGGCGGAAGCGGAAGTAACGGCCACGCCGATAAACGAGTAGAGGGTCATGGCTGCTGGCAGGCCAAGCGCTTGACCCAGCATCTGCGCTTTCTGAGACTTCGCATAGCGAGTGAAATCGGGAATATTCAATGCAACGGTGGCCCAGAAGCCAACCATCCCAGTTAATGAGGGAATAAAGAAGGAAATGAATTCGCCAGTTGTTTTGAATTTACTTGGTGCGCTGAGCACTGGCCCCAATCCTCCGGCTTTCCCGGTAATCCAGAACAAAAGCAGAAGTCCGACAAGCAACATGAAAGGAGCGCCGATTCCTTCCAGGATCTTGATTGTTTCAATCCCTCGCCAGATTACAAATATGTTGAGCGCCCAAAACGAGAAAAAGCAGATCCAGATTCCTCCCGGTAGTTGGGCAGAAGTTGGCCAAAAGATTTGCAGCATTGAGTAGATGGCTTGGCCGCCAATCCATGTTTGAATGCCGAACCACCCGCAGGCGACAAGCGCACGAAGGACCGCTGGGACGTTAGCGCCTCGAACCCCGAATGAGGCCCGCACAAACACAGGGAAGGGAATGCCGTATTTTGCTCCGGCATGAGCATTCAGCAGCATTGGGATAAGGACAATGAGGTTGCCCAAAAGAATTGTGCCGATGGATTGCCACCAATTCATGCCGCCAGCAATCAGCCCCGAAGCCAGCATGTAGGTGGGTATACAGACCGACATCGCTACCCAAAGCGAAGTGTAGTTATAGACGCCCCAAGTACGTTTTTCAAAGGGCACTGGGGCGAGGTCTTCGTTATAGAGGGCTGGGTCCGGATTTAGGATTGCCGCGGAATGGTCCATGCTGAGTTGTAACAAAGCAGGGAAGGTTGTGCAAGTTTTTGAAGAAAACAGAAGGAAGTTTACGGGCGGACGCTTGCACTTTGGGGAGAGGCCGCCTTTAGAAAAACAAAGGCCGATCATTTTAGACCGGCCTTGCTAACGGCTTCAGAATCTTTGGTGCGGAGAGGGGGACTTGAACCCGCACGATGTAACTCGCAAGCACCACAAGCCTATCAAGACTGTATTGTGGTGTGTTGGCTGGGGCTAAAGCGCTGATTCTATTTATGTGAATTGCATGCGGTGGTTACGATTATGATCTGTTACGTCTCTTGCGCATGATTAGTGTGTTTCGCATTTGGTGATATCAGTCTTGTGGGACACCTTCGGCACACTCGAAGGACCGAGAAACTCGCTATAGACAATCGGTCCGAGGCCGCTAGCTGTCTTTCCTTCTGGCTGTATCCTGATGTTCTCGTCAGTGGTGTTTTCTGTGATGTAGAAATTAACCGGCTAAGAATCTTTACACGGCAAATGGAATCTTTCGCGTATCAAAATCTGGTATTGTTCCCAAACCACAAGAAACAATATGTGCATAGTTGGCCACCGCTACCACCAAAATTGCCTCAAGGATTTGAGCTTCACTAAACCCGAATGTTCGCAACTCGTTAAGGTCATCCGGATTTATGGAATCCGCGTGTTTGTTCAACTTCAAGCCAAAATTGAGTAGTGCCTTAAAGTCCATCGGCAAGTCCGTTGCCAGGTGGTCGACAGCTATCTGTTCCGGCTCGGGCCCGTCTATTCCCAGCATTCGGATAATTTCGCAGTGGGCAGTGGCGCAATACGTATTCAAATTAGCGCCGGCGCAACTTAGAAAAATGTATTCTTTTTGCTGCCGAGTAAGCGCGCCTGGTTTGACCATCGTCGTGCCAATAAGTTGCACTTCAGCGTCAATCAGGTCAGGCCTTAGTGTCTGAGCCCGAAAAAAATTAGGAACAAATCCGAAAGTCTGTTGAATAATTCCAAAGGTCTTCTGTGTCGATTCATCGGGCGTCGGGGAATGGATATTGCTCATGGGTGACACCTTAAACTTCTGAAAGTTTAGCACTTAAGCCAGCAGGAAACAATCAGCCAAGTGCTTCATCGGATGGGTGCTTCAATTGACTCGCTTGTTCGCGAATCTTCTCCATAATGCGTTCATTGATATGTCGAAACGCGGCGGCAGGCAAATCAAACGAATCACTTTCAGTGACCAGCTTCAGTGTCTTAGTCGTTGAATCCATTAGGACAGAACAAGTTTTGCAATGGGAAAGGTGATGGAGTAATTGCTGCCGGACATCTTCATTAACTTCACCATCCAGGTAGTTACCAAGCTCTGTAAGTAAATCTGCACAACTGATCAATGGGCTACCCCCGAGTTGCGGAAATCAAAATGGGGCGTCAATGCTTCACGCAACATCAACCGGCCCCGGATCAAGCGTGCTTTTAAGGCTGGAATACTAATATCCAATACAGCTGCGGCCTCCTCTGTGGAAAGCTGTTGCAGATCGCGCAGAACAACCACGGTCCGGTATTTCAGCGGCAACTGCCGGATACTTGCTTCCACCAGTCTATTGATTTCTTCTTTCGCATATAACTGTTCCGGGTTATTAGTCCAAGCGCGCACCTGACGGGGTCTGAAGTCTTCATCCTCGGCGATGTCCAAACTCACCTCAGGCCTGCGTTCGCGGATCCGCTGCAAAGCCGTGTTGGTGGCAATAGTCAATAGCCAGGTAGAAAATTTCGATCTACCCTGGAAGTTGCTCAAATGCTGAAACGCCTTTAAGAATGTGTCTTGCATTGCGTCACGAGCCTCTTCCGGACTAGATAGGATCCCGGCCAGCGTTCTGTAAACTTGTTGGCTGTGACGTTGGATAAGTTCCGCAAACAGCTCTAGTTCACCTTGCTTAACCAGACCTACAATATGAGCATCGGGATCCTCCTGTAGCGTGGGATTCTGTTCGACCGGGGAAAGATACACAATATTTTCGAAACCTGGCTTTAGAATTCGCAGCGGTGGTAAGTCGGGAGGAACACCGAGTCCGAATTGTAGGGTATTTAGCAAATTCGCAAGCGCGATAACCACGGGCTGAGCCACTCCGTTTTGAGAAGTTTCCAAATCAGCTACCCCTAGTGATTCAAGCAAAGTTACCCAATAGGTGTTGAAATTCGCAAGCGACACATTAAGAATAATTGATTGTTTAATGAGGCGCGCCGAAGCTGTATCCGCCGACTGAACAACTGTCAATAACCCCATCACCGCTTCCAATGCGCGTGGGTAGCTCGAAAGAACCCGATAAAACATGGGTACCCTTCCGTAGATCAGGGTAAGATGCTCACAGGTTGACTCGTCAAACTCCACAAATCCGAAGTACGGCTCTCGTGGAATAATGACTTCCTGTCCCTGCTGGTGTTGGCTAAATGGTCTCTTTGTTACGGCCCATCGCGGGAATTCTGGAGCAGCACTGGTTTCCTTCGCCAAACTGCATAGAAACATGCCAATCCCAACTGTAAGCACAGCTTCCAACAAGGCCTCCTTCGGCCACCCTATTGAAGAAAGCTTTGTCAAATCATCCGCATTCAAGAAAAAACCGGAACTGGTCAGCTTTACAATAAAAGAGAAAAGCTCCTTTTCGCGCTGTGGCAAGACACTGCTTGCCCCCCCACACAATTGCATCATCTGACTGTGAAGGCCAAAGCAATATTCGTTTTCTTGCTCCAAAGCAACTTCCCTAAGGATTCGTTCCTTCAGTAGTCTCGGAAGGAAACCCTTCTGGAAAAGGATTTCATCCAGCAGATGCACTTCAGCCTCTACTAACTGAGGAGTTCCGGCTTGCGCCAGGAAGATACTAGGAACAAATCCCAAGTTCGTCGTTAGGACCCTCTTCGCACTGTCCATTGATCTAGAATACCGTCAATGCCAATTTATTTTGCATCTTCTTGCTTATCACTCCGTCGAACTACAACAGGATAAGAAGATGTCCCCCAAAAGTGAACCGAATTATTCCAAAGAGGCCTTCGAGGTAGAGGCGCTTCCGTTCATGAATGATCTCTACCGTGCCGCTTTCCGATTGGTGCAGGATTCAAGCAAAGCAAGCGACGCAGTACAGCAGGCATACCTTGTAGCGTGGAAGGGCTTCCACCGGTACGAACGCGGTACGAATTGCAAAGCATGGCTATTCCAAATTTTGTTCAATGTTGTGCGGCACGAACGCAGCAGTTGGTTCAAATGGATTACAGGTCGTGAAGAGGATGTAGCGGAAAGTGAACTGGCGTCTCCAGTGACGATTCCCAGCCGCCTTACCGACTCGACCATTCTTAAAGCAATTGACCGCCTTTCCCCGCAGTTTCGCGACGTACTTCTGTTGGTGGATGTGGAAGAGTTTACTTACAAAGAGACCAGCGAAATTCTCGGCGTTCCCATTGGCACAGTAATGTCCCGGCTGAACCGAGCCCGCAAGATCCTGCGTGGGGATCTGGTAGAGGTCGCTCGATCGTATGGTCTTACTGTCGCCAACGCCACGTGATCTATCCCGTCCCGGAAAGTAGTCTTCACCACTTCAGGTCCCAATCGGCAATGTATACAACCTGGTTTTGTAGCCACTTTGCTGAACTTCCTTGCTGGAATTCAAGCGTAATTTGACCGATTGAATCTGCCGCGCTTCCGGGTCAAGAGAAGCAGCGTAGCGACAGCAATCGGCCCAAGCGCAATAGCAGTTTTGGGGAACACACTTCTCCGATTTACCGTAGACAGCCTAAGCAGCACCGCACAGCCCGGCAGCCAACTGCACCCGCGCTTCGAAACATCCTTCAAGCCGGATGTATCAACAAATGGAGTTGGTTATTTCTTGCCGATAAATCCAAACTCCCTGGCAAATTATTCCTCGACAAATAAGCCGGTGGCCGGAATAATCTGCCTTAATTTCTACATTACCCAAACGGAACGAATCGAACTCAAAGGTACACTTCAAATGGAAACCAATCGGTATGACGTAATCATCATAGGTACCGGAGCTGGCGGCGGGACTCTCGCATCCAAGCTCGCAGGAACAGGAAAAAAGATCCTATTACTGGAGCGCGGCGAATATGTTCCCCGCGAAAAAGAAAACTGGAGTTCCGCCGAAGTCAATCTGCGTGGCCGCTACCAAACGAAGGAAAAGTGGTTGGACAAGGATGGGCGCGAACTACATCCTCACACAAATTATTGCGTCGGAGGAAACACCAAGTTCTACGGAGCGGCACTCTTTCGCTTGCGAAAGGAAGACTTCGGTGAAATTCAACATCATGGAGGGATCTCCCCAGCCTGGCCAATTTCCTATGACGATCTGGCACCTTATTATGACGCGGCCGAGCATCAATACCAAGTACACGGACAACGAGGCGAAGACCCAACCGAGCCACACACTGGGCGCCCCTATCCACACCCGGCAGTGAGTCACGAACCACGTATCCAGCAATTAAGCGACGACTTTGAACGGCTGGGACTGAAACCATTTCATACACCGCTTGGAGTAATGCTCGACGAAAAGAAGGCAACCAGTAAATGCATTAAGTGCGGTACCTGCGACGGGTTTCCCTGTTTACTTTATGCCAAGGCCGATGCCCAAGTGCTGGGAGTTGACCCAGCCCTTGAGCATTCAAATGTTACTTTAATGACCAACGCTTACGTGGAACGGTTGGAAACCAATTCCAATGGCAAAGAAGTAACAAGCGTCATCGTAAACCATGACGGACAGAAGAAGATTCTGACTGCAAGCATAATAGTGGTTGCATGCGGAGCCATCAATTCAGCCGCATTACTTCTACGATCTGCGAATACGAATCATCCAAACGGGCTTGCGAATGGATCAGGCGTAGTCGGTCGGCACTATATGGGTCACATTAATTCTGTGTTGATGGCCATCTCGAAATGCCCGAATCCCACGGTCTTCCAAAAAACTCTTTCAGTGAACGATTTCTATTTCGGTTCGGAAGAGTGGCGGTATCCGATGGGCCACATCTCCTTTGTTGGGAAACTGGATAAGGACACCCTGCGCGCGGGCGCTCCAGCCATTGCGCCGGGCTTTGCACTGGAAATGATGGGGCAGCATTCTCTCGATTTCTGGTTGACCTCTGAAGATTTACCGGATCCCAATAACCGCGTGACCCTCGATTCAACCGGCAAAATCGTGTTGAGTTATACGCCGAACAATCAGGAAGGACACACACGGCTGATTGCCAAACTGAAAGACCTAATGACCAGACAAACGGCCTGCCCAATTCACGGCCATGAATGTCACCAGGGCCTGTTCGCCCGCAACCTTTTTCTGGGAGAAAAAATTCCTTTGGCAGGTGTTGCCCACCAAAACGGTACTATCCGGTTTGGATCCGACCCAAAGACCTCGGTGTTGGATTCCAATTGCAAAGCGCACCAACTTGAAAACCTCTATGTGGTTGACGGTAGCTTTTTTCCTTCTAGCGCCGCAGTCAATCCGGCATTGACGATCATGGCCAACGCCCTTCGCGTTGGTGATCACTTGATTGGAAGGATGAAATGATACGGCAAACGTTCCTAACCTTCCTCGTGGTTGGCTCTGCGCTGGCCGCAACTAGCTCTAAATCCCTCATCACAGCTGTGGATTCCATTGGAATGACTGTTTCGGATCTCGACCGTTCCGTAGAGTTTTATTCAAAAGTGCTGACCTTCGAGAAGGTATCTGAGTACGAAATAGATGGGGAGAACTTCGAGCATCTCCAAGGCGTATTCGGCTCAAGAGCGCGCATCGCACGAATGCGGTTAGGAGACGAGTACCTCGAACTTACGGAATATCTTGCTCCCCGGGGCAAGCCAATTCCCACCGACGCACGCAGTAATGATCGGTGGTTCCAGCACGTCGCAATAATTGTCAAGGATATGAACCAGGCCTATAAATGGCTTCGGCAAAACAAAGTGCAGCACGCCTCGCCTGGCCCACAACGTTTGCCTGATTGGAATAAGAGCGCAGGCGGTATCGAAGCATTCTATTTCCGGGACCCTGATGGCCATGCTCTTGAAGTGTTGTCCTTCCCAACCGGCAAGGGAAATCCAAAATGGCATGCCGAAACAGGTCGTATCTTTTTGGGAATCGATCACACTGCAATTGTGATTTCAGATACAGACGCCAGTTTGCAGTTTTATCGTGAAGCATTGGGGCTTGTATTGATTGGGGAAAGTGAAAATTACGGTCCCGAGCAGGAGAGGTTGAACAACGTTTTTGGCGCCCGTTTGCGGATCACCGCACTGCGGGCGGCATCTGGACCCGGTATCGAATTCCTTGAATATCTGGCACCGCGCGACGGCCGCCCATATCCGCCTGAGGAAAAAGCAAACGATCTGATCCACTGGCAAACCAAGTTCTCGGGGATCAACGTGGATCAGTCCGCGCTGGATCTCCAGAAAGTCCGGTCAGCATTTATCTCAACTGGAGCTGTGAATTTGCCCAGAGAGAAGACAGGCTACCGGAAATCCATAATCGTCCGCGATCCGGATGGTCACGCCATTCAGATCGTCGAAAAATAGTTTCGAAACAACAAAGGAGAATTACCATGAAGAAGTTTACCCAATCTTTGTCCGTTTTCACGCTAGCCGCAATTATTGCCACTGGCGTAACATTGGCCACGAACAAGGCAGATACCCACAATTCGTCGAGCTTCCAGGGCCAAAAAGCCAACACTGGAATGGTTGCGCACTTCTACGAGGGGGGCAAGAGCTTGCTGAAAGTCTCTGACGATTTTAGGGTACCGGATACACCTGCTCCAACCTGGCGAATTGTCGACTCGAAGGGGATCATTTACACGCTGGACGCTTTCAAAATTAAAGGGGGCGAGAAGCGCCAAGTGGTCGTCCCTGCCTACGTGAAGGACATTGCTAAAGTTCAAGTCTACTGCGCGTATGCCGAGGTGCTTCTGGGAGAATCCAGTTTCGCCCCTCCGGTGAAATAGCCTCCCTATAATTGTTCTTCCCTAAACAGGGAGGCCTCGGATTCTTCCAGCAGGCCTCCCACTTTTCTTGATCACTCTTAATACTTTTGTGGAATAGTTCTTTGTTCGTGAGACATTTCTTGCCATGACAATCGTAAACACAAACAACCGATGGGGCGTGATTTTAGCAGGCGGTGACGGCCGGCGGCTCCTTTCCTACACACGCGAAATTACAGGAGACGACCGCCCCAAACAATTTTGCGCCATTGTCGGTGGCCAGACTTTGCTCAACCAGACTCGCTGGCGTGTCTCGAAAGTGATTCCCATTCAACAGACGCTTCTGATGTTGACGCGGACGCATGAGCCATTCTTCCGTAATGAAATTGCCGACATACCGACAGACTGTCAGCTTGTACAACCTTATAACCATGGCACTGCCCAAGCGATCTTATTCAGTTTGATGAGACTGAGGCAGATGGATCCCGCAGCGCTTGTCGCTTTCTTCCCATCCGATCATTACCTGACCAATAACCAAGCATTTACGGATTGCCTGGATCGCGCCTATGAGTTTGTTGAGGCGAATTCCGGGAAGGTAGCACTGTTGGGGATCGAGGCCGACGCTCCAGAAACCTCTTACGGTTGGATTGAGCCCGGCGCGATGATGGATCGAGCAGCTTCTATTTCGGCGGTTAGCCGCTTTTGGGAAAAACCTTCGAGCCGCATCGCCAAAAAACTCATGCGCAAGGGGTGCCTTTGGAATAGCTTCGTTATGGTTGGCAGTGTTTCCAGTTTTCTGAATCTTTACCAACACGCGGCTCCTGACCTTTTTGAACACTTCGACAGCCATCGAGAATCGTTCCATACGGAAAACGAAGAATTGGCCATACAGCGAATCTACGTTACTACGAAAGCGCGAAACTTTTCTGAAGAAGTGCTTGCCAAGTTCCCAGAGGAGCTTGCGGTAATTGAAGCGCGTGACCTGGGTTGGAGTGATTTGGGAGAACCGCAACGAGTCATTGCGGTCCTGAACAGACGTCAAACTGAAACAAGTATGTTCCACCGCGAATTGGCACTAGCAGCCATGGGTGATTAACGGGATTGAAATGAACTCATTAAGAGAGTGGCGAAACGAAAGGAATCGGCGGATTCGCCTCGTCAACAATTGAGAGCATGAACACACGCCGCTACCACGGTTTGGTTGTGACCCTACGAACCCTCCAGCCGGGCGTGAGCTAATGTGTCCAAATTGGAAGAAGTGCTGATCATTGATGTCAACCGCTATGAGATGTCAACGAATCAGCATCCGGGGGCTATTCATCCACAGGGCCACAAGCTTCTAGCTGAGTTCCGGCCAACCCATTTCCCGTCTCACTTATCAAATCTGCGGCATGCAATTGTTCAAACGTGTATTCATGGTGTAAGGCGAAAATACGAGTGTTGTTGAATACGAGTTGCTTGGCGGATAAGGTCACCTCGAGGTTAGATCATTAATCGCATTCCGTGATTTTCAGAGCACGACCCACGAGAACTCCGGCATCAATTACGCGTTCTTGAGCGAGGCTGGTCTGATTCACGAGACGCCCTACACGGGACTCCCTTCCCTCTACCTCGCCATAACGCGGAATCAATCCATACAACTGAGAATTTGTATCGAAACTCAGTGCATTTCAGGAACAACAGCGTGTTCTGGACTACCATGCGGATTTATTCAACCCATTGGTTGCAGTTTTCAATCTACTGGCTATCATTGGTTCGGTGATCGGGGCCGGGATACAATGATCTCTCCCCAGGATTGGAAGACACATCGTTTGAGGGCGTCCAATCCGTTAAGAGGGCACATATTTGATGAGCAGCACACCTGCCCGTGTAACAGCCCCGAAAGGTCTACCTGAGCGTGATTTGAGTGCGCGAATGGAATGAAGCCTTTCCGGCCGCGACGATTGGCACGCGTCACAACATTCCGTCGCTCTTAGTTGAAATGAAAGATAGGCAAAGGCTCAGCGTTTCGCTTGAAAAACGTGGGCTATGCACCGCTAATAATTGAGATGAAGGAGCTGCGTCGCACATGCTTGCCGGCTTAAGAACGAAAGGCCTCTATTGGGCTTACCCGGGGGTTTCACAATTGGTTGTGACAGTGATGGCTGGCCGGGCTCTTCCAGTTGCAGCTTTGCGGGTGTGGAGTAATTGAAGCAGGGCAAAAATACTCATTGGTTCAACTCCCTGGGTTCGGTTTATCGCGCCAATTTTAAAGGCTATGCGCCATTGTGCGCACATTACGCGATAGGCTTCCATGATGTTGACGGAAGGATCATAAATATGCGTTGCTTCGGCGGAGACGCCATTCAATTCAATTATCTTCAGATTCCCCGACTGAAGATCCGTGAGTGAGGGAGTGCGTAAATCGTAACGCCCCATGTAGAACCCGGGGTGTGCCTGACTGAGACTTTCAATGCTCTCTTCCAAGGAAGGAGTGTTGAGGTGAGTGGCATCCAAGAAGATAGCGCCACGGCAATGCGATCCAATTTCAACTAATCGTACTTGCTCACCGATAGCTGGAATGGAATCCACGGAACGATTTGAGAGTTGGCGGTAAGTTTGAGCCAGGCAGACGGCGCGGCTATCTTGAAGAATTAGTTGCCAAAGGGTTTTCCGGCCGTCGCCAGTTACTGTGGGAAAAAGCTTTTCAGTTATGGACACAATGCGGCCACGCGATTCATAAGGGAAACGGACATAGAACACACCAAACTCGAGACCGCTGATGTAGCGTTGAACAATGATGGGGTCAAGGGTGTTGGCAAAGTAGGCCCGCAGTTCGTTCACGGAGCGAACGATGGAAACACCAACTCCCCGTTCACCAGAGTCGGGTTTGAGCACTACTGGGTAGTTCAGCCCGAGGCGAGACACTGCCTCCAGGGCTTCGCTACTGGATCGGACGAGTGCGAACTCCGCCACACGATCAGGGATGGCGGAAAGTTTTTCGAGAATGGCAGACTTGGATTCGCCAACGAAGCCACTGGATGGAATCCCAGGATTTGCGGCAGTGAACAGAGTTAAGGAACGATGACGTAAGGAGAGAAAGATCAAGTAGGGGATGAGAGGAAAGTAGGCCGCCCACATTGGCCAGAATTCCCAGCGGAGTTTGCGTTGGACGAACCCGACAAACAGCCTCCAGCCTCGAGTTCCCTTCCCTGTCAAGCGGAATGAAGGCATGAGCCACAAAATGACCAGCGCAGTAATGCACAACAATGCGACGCGACCTTCTAGTTTCAAGGATTTTTTCAGGGTTTGCTCTCCAATCAATGCGGTACCCGCTACAAGGAGCGGCGTCCACATTGCGGAAGCGAGCAGTAAATATCCGGCGAAGGCGAAAGGCCGGGAGCCAAGCAGGCCTGCAGCAACGTAAGTGGGCAGCCTGAGACCTGGTGTGAATCTGCTCAAGAGGACAACCACCATTCCTCGTTGGGCGAACCAGGCAGTGGCTTGTTGTAAGCGTAGAAGTGACATTCTGCTGTTAAGCTGATGGCGAAACCAAGGGAAGCTACCCGCCAAGCGCCCACAAAGGAAAAGAAGCATGTCACCAGCAAAGATTCCGGCGAGACAGGCAAACGTACCCTCTATCAATCCCAACTTATGTTGGGAGACGAGCACCCCTGTAGCAATACAAGCCAGATCCTCACTGACGAGGGTGCCCAGCACAATGAGCCAGAGCGAGACCTGCATTGGTACCTCCTTGAGAAATACGGCGAGCCAGACGGACGGTTTGGCCGGGAGTCCAGGTGCAAGGGGAAGCCGGAGAATAAAAGACACTGACTTCTTGATTTGTGACATTCACCCAACTGAAGCTCACTGTCATTGCGTCGTCGCGATGCATGCATATCGAGTGAGCGCTAGGGGAACCCGTTGGAAATCCGTGGCTTTCGTGGAACTGAAAAAGCACCTGTTCATCCAACACTCTTGCGGCCGCCACTCGGCGCAGGAATTCGGATTGGCGGCGACTATTGACTTCAACTGGGTTGAACGAAGAGGAAGTGAGGGGCATAAGGTGGTCAGCCTGTTGCACGATGTTGAGTTGGCTGCCGTTCCAAGAACAGACCGATGCTTGCGATTGGGGCTCTATTGTGACAAGGGTGAAGGGAGCAAAGGTATCGAGATTCATTCTCGCTATTTTGAGCCAAACCTGGTCAACCGAATCAGCATCAACCAACTGAGGGATAATCAAGCCCCGGCTGGTTGGTTGCGCAGGGTTGGGTCCGACGCCGTTTAACAAACAAAAGGCGACTGCGTGCTCGTTGACGGCAATCCAGGTCCCACCATGATTACGGTCAGTGGGAGAGAGGAATGAGACGCTTGACCGAAGCCCAAGTTGAGGACCTCGGGCTTCTAAGCGATTCTTCTTCTCGTCCCGGTTACAGAGCAGATGATAGCCAGCATCATGATGCAACCAGCTTACAGTGCACATTTCAAGCAGCCTCCGTAAGGAGTTTTGCGGACCGTACCTTTTTCTGATAAGTGAGTGTCGACGGAGCCATGCCGAAACCGGGATCTATTTCAATGCCGTGGGTCCGGAGGGTCATGGCGATTAGAGCGAAGTGGTGAATGGTGTGGCTGCTGAGGGTTAATAGTTCACGGCCGATGGAAGAGGGAAGGAACGGATCGGCCAGTTGCAGTGCGTCGGCATCCTCGGCGCGAACCAGTAGTTCGGCCTCCAAGTGAAGGCAGGAATTGGATTCGAGGTGTTCGATTATGGTTAGGATTCGCGTAGATGCCGTCGCCCGGCAAGTGGCAACGAGGTTATCGCGGCGGCGCGAGTCATAGTCGATACGGCCATCAACGAGGCCGCTGAGAAAACATTCATAGAACTCCAGGATATGACGCAGATGGTTTCCCACCGTGTGAGGTTCCATGTGAGCAGGCGAGAGCGCAAAGGCCTGATGATCGATGGAATCAACCATAGCAAGCGCTTGGCGAAGAAGAGCGACATTGACTTGAATGAGTACTATTTGCCGTGCCGGCTTCCTCAAGGGATTGTTGTGTTCGTGATTCATGAATGGCTCAGCATAGTAATCGCGCTTTGGGCTTCATTTATTCCGACGGATGTGAGGAATATCCAAGCCGACAAGATCCATATAGTTGTTGTGAAAAAAAACTCTTTGACCGAGGCGTCAGTTGCGGCCGAGCCACACTGGCCCGAATATTTGATGGAGGCCGGATGCTTAGCAACGTTTATGCTATCGGCCTGTATTTTCGGAGTACTGCTTGAGTATCCGCAATCCAGAATTCATGGGGCAATTGGTGATCCAATATTGCGGCGTGCACTAATGGGGATTGCAATGGGACTAACCGCAGTAATGATTATTTTTTCGCCATGGGGCAAGCGTAGCGGCGCCCATTTGAATCCGGCCGTCACCCTTACTTTTCTTTCCCTGAGAAAGATTAAAACAATCGATGCCGCGTTTTATGTATTCGCCCAGTGCTTAGGAGGGATTGCAGGAGTGCAAATGGCAGATGCTCTTTTGGGATTACCTCTGCGCGACAGCTCGGTCAATTACGTCGCTACAATACCCCGTAGTGAAGGGGCGGCTGAGGCTTTTCTGGCGGAAGCGGCTATCTCTTTCTTGATGATGTTCACCATTCTGACCGTATCGAATATTCGAGAACTTGCCCGGTTTACTCCATGGTTTGCCGGATCCCTTGTAGCGGCATTTATTCTGGTGGAAGCACCTATCTCGGGGATGAGCATGAACCCGGCCAGATCGCTGGGCTCGGCAGTGGCTGCTAACGAGTGGGCTGGGTTTTGGGTATATGTCTCCGGCCCGCTGACGGGAATGATAGCGGCGGGAAGGATTTACTCATGTTGGCGCGGGTTGCATCGAGTGTTCTGCGCCAAGCTCTATCATGATGGCAAGGCGGCGTGCCTGTTCCGCTGCCAGTTTGAGAAGCTGTAAGCACTTAATTCTACTGGACATGGAGATTAATTAGAAAAAAATTGCAAAATGGGGGAATAAGGCGGGGGCGTTGCGGCATATTCGATTAGTATGTATGCTCACCAAATACTTCACCCCCAAGTAGTTAGCATGGAACAAGTGGCTTTTCACACCGCCGCTGAGCGCTTCGAGGCAGAAGCGATTCCACATCTTAGCGACATTTTTCGAACCGCGACCAGGATCCTTGGTGATCGGGCGAGGGCCGAAGATGTGTCGCAAGAGGTTTACCTGCAAGCTTGGAAATCGTTTGAACGCTTTGAGACGGGTACCAAATGCCGCGCTTGGCTCTTCAAAATTTTGTTTCACTGCGCCAACCAGCACCGTAGAAAGTGGTTTCGCTTCCCGCAATTACGCGAAAATGAAGAGTTCCTTGAATCGAATCTCGTAGCCCCAGTCGCAGTATCGGAAACGATTACAGATGGCGAGATTCTGGCAGCGTTGGATACGATCCCGGTCGATTTCCGCTCCGTCGTAATGTTGGTGGACGTTGAAGAATTTACATACAAGGAAGCGGCGGAAATTTTGAATGTGCCGATTGGAACGGTGATGTCGCGCCTCAGCAGAGGCCGCAAGCTACTAAGAGACTTGTTGGTTGGCACAGCGACAAGCTACGGGATAGCAATGGTGAGAGGAACCAAGTAATGGATAAAACAATTGGGACAAACGTGAATCGATTAAAGCAAGCAGTGGACAGCGTAGAGGTGCCGCCCTTCTTAGAGGCAAGAGTTCGGAACCGGTTGCAGCAAGCAGAGCCTAAGCGCCCTTGGAGCTTGCGATTGATTCCTATCGCCATGGCGGCGGGTTTTATGGTTTCGGTTGGCATTGCCTACCAACTTGGGCATCTAAGACTGACGGCGGAGTCCCAGGAATCGTACATCATTTCTGTTTCCAACCAAGTTGCCACACTGATGCGCGTAGGTCTTGGGGACCACATCCATTGCTCGGTTTTTTCAGCGAAACCGAAGACGCAGTCGACTGCGGAAGAATTTGTCAAGAAACTGGGAAAGAATTACTCGGGGCTATTGCCCTTGGTTCAAAGCAAAGCTCCGGCTGGATTCAAGGTATCAGCGGCGCACCAATGTTCCTATAATAAACGCCGGTTCGTGCACCTTTCCATGACCAATGGCAGCAAGCTAATGTCCTTGGTCATTGCAACTAAGCGCGACGGAGAATCGTTCGAGACAGAGGGTCTATTGCCTGCACTAGAAGAGTCTGGCTTGCCCATCTACCAAAGTGGTGTTCAACGGTTCGCGATGGATGCATTTGAGAGCCCCCATCATTTGGTCTACGTGATATCCGACATGTCCCCACAGGAGAACCGGGAAATGATGGTTGCCTTGGCACAGCCGGTTAGTGAATTGCTAAAAGGCATCACAATGTAAGATTTCTGCAGCGACCTCAATTGAAAGGCAGGCGAACGCGCCTGCCTTTTTCTTTTTTTGGGAATAGACCAGCACTGTCGAGACCTTCATGGTGCATGACTCTTAAAGAAACCGCTGAAGAAAAACGCTTAAAAGAATCCCGCCAAAAAATAGCACATTGGAAACGCTGGGGACCCTATTTGAGTGAACGAGCCTGGGGCACAGTTCGCGAAGATTACAGCGAGCACGGTACTGCGTGGGAATTTGTTTCGCACGATCATGCAAGGTCGAAGGCTTACCGTTGGAATGAAGACGGAATTGCCGGCATCAGTGACCGGCATCAAAGAATTTGTTTTGCTGTCTCCATGTGGAACGGCCAGGACCCGATTATCAAAGAAAGACTATTCGGATTAACCGGAAACGAAGGTAACCACGGCGAGGACTGCAAGGAGTGCTATTTCTACCTGGATTCCACACCCACTCATTCTTATATGAAGTACCTGTACAAGTACCCGCAGGCTGCTTACCCCTACGAACAACTAGTTCGCGAAAACGGAAGGCGGGGCCGGGATCAGGCAGAGTATGAACTGCAAGATACAGGTGTTTTTGATGAGAGCCGTTATTTCGATGTGTTTGTTGAGTATGCAAAGAATTCACCGGACGATGTGCTTATCCGCATATCAGTGGCGAATCGAGGACCGGAAGCTGCGAACCTGACGCTGCTACCAACGGTCTGGTTCCGCAACACATGGTCTTGGGGAGGCGGCGGGAAACGGCCGTTTCTTCAGGCGCAAGACAACAACAGCATTCAACTGGACGAGCCGCAGTATGGCAATCGTTGGCTGCACTGCGAGGGCCGTCCGGAGTTAGTGTTCACAGAAAACGAAACCAACTCGCAGCGGTTGTACGGCGTTGGTGGTTCAGCTTACACGAAAGATGCCATCAATGATTTCGTAGTTCAAGGCGCAAAGGACCGCGTAAATCCGGTACGGACAGGCACAAAGAGTGCGGCGGTCTACCGGTTGGTGGTTGGAGCTGGTGAGACGGAAGTGATTCTTTTGCGGCTTACGGATCAAGCAGGAACTGCCAATCTTGATAGAGAAGAAATCAATGGTGTTTTCGAATTACGAAAACAGGAGGCTGATGATTTCTACTCCACGGTGATTCCGCAGGATCTTTCGGCAGATGCCAACAATGTGATGCGTCAGTCATTCGGTGGGTTGCTATGGTCTAAGCAGTTTTATCACTACGTGGTTAAGGACTGGTTGAAGGGAGACCCCAACCAGCCGGAACCACCGGCGAACCGGACAAATGGACGCAATTCCGAATGGGGGCATCTCTACAATGCCGACGTTATCTCAATGCCTGACAAATGGGAATATCCTTGGTATGCAGCATGGGATTTGGCGTTTCATTGTGTCCCGTTGGCGCTTGTGGATTCCGATTTCGCCAAGGATCAATTGATGCTGATGGTGCGCGAATGGTACATGCATCCCAACGGACAATTGCCAGCCTACGAATGGGCCTTTGGGGATGTGAATCCACCAGTTCATGCCTGGGCCGCATGGCGTGTTTATAAGATTGAAAAGAAACGCAGGGGCGTTGGCGACCGGGTGTTTCTAAAGCGAATATTCCACAAGTTGATGCTTAACTTCACGTGGTGGGTGAACCGCAAGGACACCGAAGGCCGCAACGTATTTCAAGGCGGTTTTCTAGGATTGGATAACATCGGCGTATTTGACCGAAGCGCGCCTCTGCCTACCGGCGGCCATTTGGAGCAAGCCGACGGCACCGGATGGATGGCAATGTACAGCTTGAATCTGCTGGCTATTGCAATGGAATTGGCGAAGGAAGATCCATCCTACGAGGATGTGGCCAGTAAGTTCTGGGAGCATTTTCTTTATATCTCAAATGCGATCAACCATCTGGGTGACGACGGGGTTGGGATGTGGAACGAGGAACACGGCTTTTTCTATGACGTCTTGCATACGCCTGCAGGCCACACTCCACTAACCATTCGATCCATGGTGGGGCTGGTCCCGCTGTATGCCGTGGAAACGCTGGAATCTGACTTAGTCGATGGGCTTCCTGGCTTTCAGCGGCGCATGCATTGGTTTATCAAGAACCGCAAAGACCTTACCAGCGGCATCGCTTGCATGACAACTAAGGGTATGGAAGATCGTCGTCTCCTCTCGATTGTGGACGGAGAGCAGTTGCGGCGCGTCCTAAGATACATGTTGGACGAAAACGAATTCCTTTCGCCATATGGAATTCGCGCTCTTTCTCGAGTGCACAGGAATCAGCCATACAAACTTCAAACGGGCGGCATTGAATACCGTGTGGACTACGAACCAGGTGAATCCTCATCTGGATTATTTGGAGGCAATTCCAATTGGAGAGGACCGATATGGTTCCCCGTGAACTATCTGCTAATCGAATCCTTGCAGAAGTTCCATCATTACCTGGGGGACGATTACAAAGTGGAGTGCCCCACAAATTCCGGAGTCTTTATGACACTCAGTGAAGTGGCAGCTGAACTTTCACGCAGGTTGACGCATCCTTTCCTGAAGGGCGATGATGGAGCCCGTCCGGTTCATGGGGCAAACTTGGCCTACCGCGACGACGCGCACTGGCGTGACTTAGTTCTGTTCCACGAGTATTTCCACGGCGACACGGGGGCCGGTTTGGGTGCGAGCCATCAAACCGGATGGACTGGCGTAGTTGCCAAGTTACTTCAACAGAGTGGGGAATAAACATCCGCACTGCCGAATTTCAGAAGGTACCGGAGAAAAACCTATGAACTCAATTACAACCAAACTGATTGCAGTCCCACTGGCAGGCAGCAGAATAATCTATGCTGCAAATACAATCGAAACACTCTTTGTAGTTTCCGAAGCGAAACAGTCCGGTGCGTGTCAATAAAAATTAGACAATGTTTGGAAATGTTTAAGGAGTTTTTTCGTTGTCTATTGGCTTGTTGATCCAGACGGCCTCACCGATATTGGCACGGGTTGCAACGGCAAGTTCGTTTACTGAGCGGCACTGCGTTTCCTTGGACCTAATTGAAGTGCTCGCCGTTTCCTTGTATTCGCGAAATGGTCGCGAATGGCGTCACGGCATTTCACAATCTGTTGTCAGCCCAGTAGGACAAACTCGTCGCTCAGACCTCCACTGGGGCGGCATTTAGGAGGAAGCCCCCCGATGCAGTACAGGATCAAGTGGCGAAGGCGATCCTTGAGGACGGTGGTGGAAGACTGGCGCTCTACGCCGCTTGCGGGCGTTGGCGGTAGTAGCGTGGTGTGGTGCCGACGATGCGGCGGAAGACGACGCCGAAATAGCTTTGGTCGCAGAATCCGACTTCCTGGCTGATGGCGGCGATTGTTAGGCGCGTAGTCGTCAGCAGGTGCTGCGCACACGTAATTCGGAAATGGTTCAGGTGGCTGACAAATGACCGGCCCGTAACGGCGCGGAAGAAGCGCATGAAGTGAGACTTGCTCATGTGCAGCAGCGCCGCCGCTTGCTCCACCGATATGTTTTCGACGTAGTGTTGTTCGACGTACTCGAATAGGGGTTGGAGGCGATTAAGGTCGCGGTTCTTTTGCACGATCGCGTTCGTGGTGATCCGGTTGCCGGCGTAGTAGTTCATCAGAACGACCAGAATCATCTTCAAATATGTCTTCAGGGTCAACCGCGCGAGCGGCGAACGGGAGACCATCTCCTCGTTCATGCGACGGAATAGAGCCAGAGCCTGGGCGGGAATTCCGGTGGCGGCAGGGATGGTGTGCGGGAAGGTCCCGTCTTGTATCTCGAACGGGATGAGATACTCGGCCCCTTCACTGTTGGCGCCGCCTCCCAGAATCAGGCTGGGGTGGAAGTAGAGAACTACGGCACGCACGGAGGGCGTGAGGTACTCCTGGATGCCATGGTTGAGTTGGCTTCCGATGATGAACAAGTCGCCCTGGTTGACCTGGACATCACGGCTCTCCACTCGGTAAATGGCTGAGCCGGACTTCATGTATAAAACTTCAAAATAGTCGTGCCGGCGTTGCGCCACTGAGGACGGCGCGCGTAGCTGCAGGAAGCGGACGTCCATTGGGAAGGATGGGTCAAACGGGAAGACGTGAATCCCAGACGGCGTCACGCTCGGTTCAATCACTTGAGCAGCGTTTTCCCATTGAATCGTATTCGAACCAAGCATCACAATAACAACCTGCTTAATCCACCAATGGTATTCTCATCATATCTGTATGTCAAGCCCATGAGCTGAACTGCTTTAAACAGGTATGACGACTATCGCAATCGGGTTCAGTGTGTGCCGGGTGGACGGAAGTTTCGGGAAGCGTCGTCGAGTACCAGTACCCAGTCCAGCATCTCGCCGGGATTAGGCGGGGAGAATTCCCGTTCTCCTGTGTTTTCGAAAGTTCCGATCTGTTTGGCCGCGCCGGTACGCGGGTCGAACCACCAGGCATTGATTTTGGATCCAGCCACCTTGTCCATCCTCACGGAGAACTTGCGGCCAATGGGTGCGTAGACCATGGCGTAGGATCCGGTGCTGTCGCGCGTGGCTGCGAAGTGGTAGCGACCGGTGCCCGGGACTGCAGTGGGCACGTTGCTGGTAACGATCACCGAGTCGTCGGGAATGCGTGTGAGAAACGGCCGGGACTCGAGCAGCCAACGCGCATGTTGCATTTGGGCAGCGCCAGGTTGATCGATGGCGACGCTCCAGGGCATGAGCGGACTGTTGATTGGTTTGCGCTCGGCGGACCACATCTGCCAGACTGAGTGATTCCCATAGGTGTGGCCGAAGGCACCAGTGAAGAGGTCCCAGTAGAGCGGGCGGCGGACGTCGGCGGCGATGGAGTGCCCGAGTTCGGCGGCGCGGAAGGAGACGGGGTGGTCCTCATAGATAGGTTCAGCGTCCAGCACCGGCTTCACCGGAGTGCGGCCATAATCGAAAGCGGTCTTGTCGTAGCGCCCAGTGAATTCGGCGGTGTGGCCATTCTGGCGCATGTTGAAGCTAAGCCAATCCTCAGAGTGAAACGGTTCGGCGGAGCCTGCACCGCCATGGGGGTGATAGGTGATGAGGTGGCGGCCACCGTCTCCTTTGCCGAGCCCTCGAGCCATCGCCCAGAGAATCTGGCGATGAGCGTCCGTCTCAACCGGGCGGTCACCCCCGAGGATCCAGATGAGTCCGGCATCGCGATAGCGGTGGCCAAGCCATTGGCCGTAGGCTTCGGCATTGGCCGCCGTGAAGGCTTCGGGCCCGCGGCCACGGTTATTCCATTTATCCCCCCAGGTTGGCAGGAAGCCGATGTAGAGTCCCAGCGAGTTGGCTTTGTTGACGATGAAGTCGACATGCTCCCAGTACTTGGGTTCGGGACGAAGGGGGTCGCTGTCTGTGAGAGGCAGATGGCCGTATGGATTCGGATCCTTGAGGCCGTCAAGTTCGGCGAGAGCGACAGCTTGGATGACTGTGAACCCTTTGCGGGCGCGGTTCTCGAGGTAAATGGTGGCCTCTTCGCGATTCAGGCGGTGGAAGAGTTCCCAGGCGGTGTCTCCCAAATAGAAGAACGGCTTGCCATCGGCGGTGACGAGGAAGCGTTTGTTGGCGCTAACTTTCAAGTCCGGCAGTGCGGCGGTGAGCAAACTGGCAGTGAACAGCAGAAGGAAAATGCGCATACCGGATCGATCATACCTCTTCGCTGGGTGGAAGGGATATAAGCATGTCGCCTTCGACTCTTGTAAAAGTATCATTGGCCTGCGTCGTGGTGGCGCTCCTTTATAGTCAGACCACGACGGTCCAGTTCGTTTCGGTTTCGGCTGCGCGGAGCGGAATCAACTGGCGGCATGACAACGCAAAATCGGCGGAGCGGCACCTGCCGGAGACAGTGGGGGCAGGAATCGCGATCTTCGACTATGACGGTGACGGCTGGATGGACATCTTCCTGGTGAATAGCGGTCCAGCGGATTTCTATACACCGAAGAGTTCGTTGCGTCATGCGTTGTATCGCAATAACAAAGATGGCACCTTCACCGATGTTGCGCAGGCCGCCGGGGTGAGCAGTAGCGGCGGATTTGGGATGGGCGCAGCGGCGGCGGACTATGACGGCGACGGACATGTCGACCTATTGGTGACGCAGTACGGGCAGGACGTGCTGTATCGCAACAACGGGGATGGGACGTTTAGCGACGTGACTGCGGCAGCGAGGATTGCTGGTAGAGGGTGGCATACTTCAGCCGTTTGGTTCGACTATGACCGCGATGGCAGATTGGACCTCTTTATCGGCACCTATGTTGAGTATCGGAAGGAGTTGGTGAAGTTCTGCTGGGACCAGACACTCCGGGTGAGCGCTTACTGCGTTCCGCGAATGTTCCCGCCGGGGCAGAGCCGCTTGTATCGTAATCAGGGAGATGGGACGTTCGCCGACGTGAGCGAGGCAATGGGAATTGCGGCCTATGCTGGAAAGGCATTTGGCGCGGTCGCAACCGATGTGAATCATGACGGCTGGATGGACCTGTTTCTCGCTAGTGATATGGCGCCAAATGCGCTGTTTGTGAATCGTGGTGGGCTGCGATTTGAAGACATTGGCTTGGATGCGGGGGTGGCTTATAGCGAAGCTGGCGAACCGCGGTCGGGCATGGGAGTGGACGCTGTGGACTACGACGGCGACGGCTGGCAGGACTTATTCGTCGCCAATATCGACCAGCAATACTTTGCGTTGTACCGGAATCAGCGGGATTTGACTTTTACGGAAACGCCGGGTGAGGTGCGGCGCGATACGCGCCTCTTGAGCGGGTGGGGGTTGAAGTTCTTTGACTACGACAATGATGGCGATCCCGATTTATTGTTGGCCAATGGGCACCCGGACGATATGATTGACCGGCGTATGCCGGGTGTTACTTACGCGGAGCCGTTACTGCTGTTTGAGAATCGCGCCGGGACATTTCGTAATGTCGGGGCACGGAGTGGAGAAGTGTTTGGGAGGCGGTGGAACGCCCGTGGGCTGGCAGTCGGGGATTTGGACAACGATGGGGATTTGGATGTGGTGGTGAGCGTGAACGGGGGGGCACCACTGCTTTTGCGTAATGACGGGGGCAATCGGGCGAACTGGCTGGGGTTGCGGTTTGGAACAGCCGAGTGGGCGGAAATGGAGTGGACGGCCGGGGGTGTGAAGCAGCATCGGGTGCGGGCGGCAGGAGGCAGCTTTCTTTCGTCGCATGATGCTCGGGAAATTCTGGGGCTGGGTGCGGCCAAGATGGTGGAGCATTTGGAAGTGCGCTGGGCGTCCGGCCTGGTGACCCGGCTTACCGGGATTCGGGCGGGGCAGTACCTGAACATCTTACCGCCGCCGCGATGATAGTTTTACAAGAATTTTTCGATAGCTTTCCACTATCCGTTGGACGGCTAAGCCTGATAATCTCAACGCTAACCACTTTGCCGTGGCTACAGGGAGACTTCCATGCAGATTTTCCGGCACTTTCGTGCCATCCTACTTTTGATCGCGGCTGCTGGGCTAACTGCTTATTCGCAGTCCATTACCGGGACCGTCACCGGGACAGTAACAGATTCGAGCGGCGGCGCCATCGCCGGTGCGTCAGTCACGTTACGGAGCGAGACAACGGGCGAGTCCCGCTCGATGAAATCGAACGAAACAGGGGATTTTGTCTTTAATGGAGTCGTGCCGGGAACGTTCCGGCTGCGTGTTGAACAGGACGGTTTCAAGTCGGTGGAACGGCCGGGGTTGGTCCTGACGGCTACGCAGCGTTTGGCGATCGGCAACCTGGCTTTGCCGGTGGGCGCGGTGACGGATCGGGTGACGGTTGAGGGGACGGGCGCGGTGGTGCAGACGGCGAGTTCGGGCAACTCGGCGGAACTTTCTGGGAAGCAGTTGAATCTGCTGGTGACTCGCGGACGGGATGTGATCTCACTGTTACGGGTGTTGCCTGGGGTAGCCGGCGGAACAGATGAAAACGCGTTGGGCGGGACGTTTGGCACCAACACACCGAATATCAGCGGTCAGCGCATCGCGATGAATACGATGTCGGCCGATGGCCAGTCGGGCAACGACGCCGATGGCGTGGGAGGGTTCAATGGCATGACGAGTCTGGACGCGATCGCGGAAGTGAAGGTGCTGCTGAATACGTACCAGGCCGAGTACGGACGCAACGCAGGCGCTAGTATCAACCTTGTGACGAAATCGGGCTCCAGAGACTTCCACGGCAGTGCCTACTGGTTTGTGCGCAACGAAGCGTTTAACGCCAACGACTTTTTCAATAATCGCAACAGCCAGGCGCGGCCGCTGTACCGCTACAACACGTTAGGTGGTACGATTGGCGGTCCGGTTTACATTCCGGGAAAATTCAATAAGAATCGAGACAAGCTGTTCTTCTTCTATTCCAGGGAGGACTGGCGAATACGTGAGCCTCGTGCGGTACGCCGCGTGACGATGCCGACCGCACTGGAAAGGCAGGGTAACTACTCGCAGACGTTGGACGTAAGCGGCCGGTTGATTCCGATCACCGATCCGACAAACGGCCTGCCGTTTTCGGGCAACATTGTCCCGGCCAACCGAATCAACAAGAATGGGCAAGCGATTTTGAATCTGTTCCCGATGCCGAACTTCTTGGACCGGGGCCTGTCCGGTGGCAACTACAACTATCAGTTCCAGGAGATCACTGAACATCCGAAGAAGTTAAATACCCTGAAGGGCGACTACAATCTGACCCAGAACGACCGGATCTCAGCCCGTTACACATCCTGGTGGGCAGACCGGCGCGGTTACGAAGGGCTGGCGGCATTCAACTCCAACTGGGATCAGTTGCGGCACCATTACCTTTTCAAGACCGACCAGATTCAAACCAGCTACACGAAGGTGCTTCGGCCAAACATTATCAATGAGGCGCAGTTCGGCTACCGGAAGCTAGGCGAGATAGGAGACGCGACTTCGGCCAATGCGTTCGACAAGGTGACAAGATCAAAGGTTGGTCTCGCCTCACTCGGCCAGTTGTACCCGGACATCAATACTCTCAGTATCATTCCGCAAGCAAGTTTCGGCGGAGTACCGTCCGCGGCGAATATCTCCTACGACGGGCGGTTGCCGATCGATGCGCAGGATTGGCGCTGGAACTACAACAACAATCTGAGTTGGATCAAGGGCGCCCACTCTTTTAAGTTCGGCCTCTCGGGCGAGTACCAGATGAACAGCGAGGGACCCCGGTCGAACTTCGGTGGGAACTTCGCGTTTGATCGCAACGTGAATAATCCGTTGGATTCGAACTATGCCTACTCGAATGCGCTGCTGGGAAACTATTCCTCTTACACGGAAAGCAGTGCACGCACAACGGGTTTGGCGCGGCAGGCTCTGTTTGAATGGTTCGCGCAGGATTCCTGGAAGGCGACGCGGCGGCTGACAATCGACTATGGAGTTCGCTTCACCTGGTTCACGCCGTGGCGCGTGACCGACGGCAAGGCGGCGGCATTGGCGCTGGAGCGCTACGACCGGGCCAAGGCTCCCCGATTTGTGCAGCCGGTGCTGCGCAATGGCGTCCGCGTTGGACAAAACCCCGTAACTGGCGCGATTCTGCCGGCGGTAACGATTGGGTCATTCGTGGCGGGCACGGGCGATCCAGCCAACGGGATGGTGGTGCAAGGAACCGGCCAGCTTCCGGATGGCTTTGCCAATCGCGGATGGGAGATGGGGCCCCGGGTTGGATTCGCCTATGACGTATTCGGCAACGGAAAGACAGCGATACGCGGCGGATTTGGTGTGAGCAAGCAGGCTGTGCCAAGCGCCGGATCGTACCTGTGGACGACACGAACCAATCCTCCGGTACAGTTTAACCCGCAGATTTTCTACGGCAATCTGGATACGTTAACGCAGTCGGCCGGCATTCTTTTTCCAAGCAGCGTGAGCGCCCTCGAGAGGGACCCGAAAGCCGCAACGGTGATGAGCTACTCGGTGGCAGTCCAGCACGATCTGGGGTGGAAAACAGTTCTGGATGTATCGTATGTGGGAAACCGGTCGCAGCATCTGCAACAGACCCGAGAATTGAATACGATTCCCTATGGCGCACGCTTCGCGGCGGAAAATCAGGATCCCTCGGCACCGGGCCGGCCACTGCCTGATAATTTCATTCGGCCGTATCCGGGCTTTGGCGGCTTGACATACATCGAGAATTCGGGATACGGGAACTACAACGGGCTGCAGACCTCGTTGAACCGGCGTTTGAGTTCGAAGCTGCAGTTTGGCGTGGCATACACATGGTCCAAGGCAATGGACTTGACCAGTGGCGACAACGGCGTGCTGCCTCGCTACAGGCCTTACCGGATCTGGAACTATGGAAAGTCGAGCTACGACCAGACGCACGTGATGGTGCTGAACTATTTGTGGGATCTGCCGAAGGCAAGTGCGCGATGGAACAACGCCGCGGCAAAGATGGCGTTGGACAACTGGCAGATCTCAGGAATCATCTCAATGGCAAGTGGTACACCGCGCGACGTGAGCTATTCGACCGTGGATGGCGCTGATATTACGGGCGGCGGCGACGGCGCGCGGATCAACGTTACCGGGAGCGCCCTTTTAGCCAAGGGCAGCCAAGCGTTTGACCGCTTCTTCAATCCATCGGTGTTTTCGCGGCCTGCGCGAGGGGATTTCGGTAACGCACCGAAGGACATTTTCCGCGGCCCTGGCATCAACAACTGGGACATTTCATTGTTCAAGAAGTTCCCCTTCAAGAATGAATCGCGATATGTGCAGTTCCGATGGGAGTTTTACAATTCGTTCAACCACACACAGTTCAGCAACGTGGACAACGGCGCGCGGTTTGACGTACAAGGTAATCAGGTGAATGGGCAGTTCGGCCGGTTCACATCAAGCCGGTCGCCACGGGTGATGCAAGGAGCGCTAAACTTTACTTTCTGATGCGCGTCCTCGTCATCCTCGTCGTCTCGTTGACGGCAGTTGCATTCGCGGCCGCCGATCCACTCCGGGAACGGTTGGATGCGGGTATCCGAGCCCAGAAGGCGGGCAATTTCAAGGAAGCGGTAGCAGCCTATCGGGAAGTGCTTGCGAAGAGTCCGCGGCTGACCCTCGCCCGGCACTTGCTCGGTGTGTGTGAACTACTCTCCGGTAACATGACCGAGGGCATCCGGCAGTTGGAGATGGTTCGGCGAGAGGATCCAGCGAATAGGCAAGCCGTTTACACGCTTGTTTCCACTCATATCGCTATTGGCGATCTGGACGCGGCCGGCAAGATCCTGGCCTCAACCTTGCAACGAGACAACACCGCGAGCGGGTACTTCATTCGCGGATCATACGCGATGGCGCGGGCGGACTACAAGAAGGCAATAACTGAACTGCATCTTGCATCCAAGTTGGGTCCGTCGTTACCGGGAGTGCGGTCGATGTTGGGCGTGACGTATTGCTTTGCGAACCAGTTGGACGAAGCGATTCCGGTACTAGAAGCGGCCCTGCGTGAAAATCCTCAGGACGGCAACGCCGCGGCGTTTCTGGGTTGGCTTTATAAGGACCGGGACCGAGGTGCAGAGGCCTCGGCGTTACTAGAAAGGACCGTCCGCACACGGCCAGAAGACAAGGGGGCCTTGTTTCTGTTGGCCCAGTTAACGCAATCGCGAGGCCAAGTGGCTGAGGCGACGAAGATGTTGGAACGAGTGGTGGAACTGGATGCCGGCCATCGCGGGGCGCATGTGTTGCTAGCGCGGCTGTATCAGCAGTTGCACAGGCCAGACGAGGCATCTCGCGAACGAGGAATTGTGGAACGGCTGAATTCCGAGTTGCAGGCGGCCCAGCCGAAGGCGCAGTAGAGGATAGAAACGAACTATGAAACGAAGAACGATGATGAGTGTGGTGCTTGCTGCGGGTTCCGCTGTGTCGGCCGGTGCCGCGCCGAAACAGGGGATTCAGCTCCATACGGATCTGGAAGTGAAGGCGCATTCGGAACAGCAGTTGCTGGCCGATTTCGAAAAGTTGTTCCTTCCACGCATTCGCAAGGCGCCGGGCTTTATAGATGCTCGGTTACTGAAGTTTAGAAAGGCGACTGTGGGACAAGCTCCGGAACGCTATAACTACCGGCTGATACAAACATTCTCCACAGAAGAACTCCGCGAAAAGTGGACGATGCACCCCGACCACAAGATCGCCTGGCACACCGCGATTGAGAAACACGTGCAGACGCCGTTTGTCGCTTATCTGTACGATTTGAGGCCGTAAGGCGGTTACCCGTTACCCGGTCTCGACGAAGGCCGGGTACGGCCACTTTGGCGACGGAGATGTCGCTCGTAACGCGAGCTATATCGGAACTACCAACAGAACGTTTTCTGCGCCGCCCCCCTCAAACTTAAGGTTGGTCAACCAAGGCCTTCTGTTCGATGGTGATAGTGGCCAGAGCCTTGCCTGTGGGGACTGATCCGGTACGCGGAGGCGAGCAGCAGGTGAGCCGGATTGTGCCTTCCTTGCGACGGCCATACCGTCTGCGACGCAGGGTTTGATGGTCGCTACGAAGGTATTGGTGCCGTGTGTCCCGTCGTTGTTCAGTTGCTAATTTGGAAGTATCTGCATCGATATTGGTGGATACGGAAACGGTCCTTTCGTCAGGGCTGAGCATGACCCCATTGGGGCCTGTGATCTCGGAACTGAAGACTTCCGTCCTGCCGCCAACGATGGAGTAAATCGTGCTTGTTGCAAGCACCCGGGGTCACCTTGAGGATCTGGCTTTTGGCGGTTACTTCGGTTTCGGCCCCGGGGCCGTTGCGCTGCCGGCCAAAGTCAGGACGGCGGCGAGTACGGACGGGTTTTTCATGGTTGCTTGTGATTCCTTTCCAGTGTTGTTTTCAAGAAGGATGCGAGGAGCGCGCCCGATGCGTTTTGGAGGGTGCCGAAGATTACGCTGGGGAGTGCTGCGTTAGTGCTTTTCAAGACATCGTAGGCCAAGCCGGTAGCCAAGCCTCCGTTGCGAATCCCAACTTGCATAGCCATAGTGGCCGAGTCGCGCGGGTCTAGTCCAAAGGCCCGGCCACCGGCATAGCCGATACCGTAGCCGATGAAATTGTGGAGGGATTCCACCAGGACGAGGGTGAGGCCGATAGTGAGCAAAGCTTGGCGTGAGTTCGCTGTGATGATGGCGTTGACGAAGCATGTGGCGGTAATAACCACGACCGGAAGAAAACGGTCCGCGGCGGCTTTGTGGCGCTGCAGAAATCGCTCCGCGATTAGCCCGGCAATCACCGGGAGAACGACGATGCGGAGGATTGAAAAAGCCAAAACGCTGAACTCGACCGGAACATCACGGTGGGCCAATAGTCGCATCAGCGCGGGGGTGAAAACAGGGGCCAGGAGGGTGGAGAGAGTTGTCATCGACACCGAGAGCGCCAAATTTCCACCGGCGAAGTACGTCATTACATTGGAGGAGTTTCCTGCGCAAACGGACCCGACAAGAACTACCCCGGTGCTCACGTCCGGTGGCAGTTCAAACAAACGCGCCAGTCCGGCGGCGAGGACGGGCATGGTAAGGTACTGCAAGCCGATGCCCAGAATGACAGCGCGCGGGGCGGACATCACGTCGCGCAGACCGGCTAGGCTGACTCGCGTCCCCATCGTGAACATGATTAGCTGCAATAGCGGAATAATCAGTGATTTGAGTTCGAAGTCTCCCCAACGCAGGAACGGGGCTGGATAAAGAAGCGCCAGCGCCGCTGAACCCACCAGGGCCAATGTAAAGATAACGCCCGGAGGAGAGTGAACTGCCATCGCGGTTACGGCTTGGCGGCTGGAGTTCGTTGCGCCATGGCATCCTCGAGAATTCGATACCGCTCGTTAGCGCGCGTCAGATGGTCCTGCATGGCCTGTTCCGCTTCGCTCTCGTCGTGCGCGGCAATGGCAGTGAGAAGGCGCTGATGTTCGGCGAGGGTGATGAACTCGGAGCCAGGCAGGCGAAGCAGGTCGCGCCGAAAGTTAAAAAGCCAATCGAGCATGGCCTTGCTGAGGAGCACACAGACCGTGTTGCGCGTGATCGAGGCGATGGCTGTATGAAAGGCCATATCGCCTTTGATGAATCCAGGAACATCGTTCAGTGAGCCGCGTTGGCATTCCAGGGCCGCTTCCAAGCGCTGGATGTCATCCGCAGTGGCGTTCTGGGCGGCCATTTTCACCATACCAACTTCGAAGAGTATGCGAGCCTCCTTGAGGTGCTCGAGAGTCGTGGGCGAAGTCTGCAGCAGGTGGAGCATGGTCTCACCGATGCGGTCAAACATAGTGCGGGTGTCGGGCACTGCCACGCGGGCGCGCTCGCCGTGATTAATCTCGATGAAGCCCGCGGACCCGAGCGATTGGAGGGCCTCTCGAACGGAGGGGCGGCCAACGGCGAAGCGGTCCATCAGCTCACGTTCAGAGGGCAGGCGGTCGCCTGGCTGGAGTTCGCTACTGCGGATCATGGCGAGAAGTCGATCCCGCACTTCATCGGCGAGCTTTCGCCGGACTACGGGTTGGGTGTTCATGGTATCAATTTTCCTACATTTCGAACGGGAGGCTCGAGAAGAGCTTCGAGAGACACTCGGTATGGTGATAATACCAAATGTCAGAACATGAACTTCAGACCGAGTTGCACATTTCTTTCCGAGAACTTGGATGTGACGAAACCGAAGGTGCTGGGCGTCCGGGGGTTGAGGTTCGGATCGCTTAGAATTGGGTGGTTCGGCACGTTGAAGGTCTCGAACCTGAACTGCGAATTGAGGCGTTCGGTGATGCGGAAGTTCTTGAACAGAGCCGTGTCCCAGTTTACGAACCTCGGACCACGGATGATGTTGAGCCCGGCGCTTCGGTGCGAAGCACATCCCAGGTCTGCGAAGTCGGTACCGTCCGTTATCGCCCGTTTTCACAGTTACACTTCGGCCGCTCGCGGTATTGACGGCGGTTACTGTGGCCTGAGGCATCATCGCGTCGGTGGGATCTTTCACGGTTCAGGCTGGCTGGCCTGGTCAGTCTGGGCCAAACAGACGGTGGAGAAGACGAGGAAGAGCAGACTGATGCGTGGAGAGTGGGAAGATCTATGGGTTCCTTTGGACCAAATTGTGATGTGATGAGCATATCACTTATTCAAATACTATAGGGAAAGTCAACAAGCGAATCGCTATTTTCACTGTCGGTTTTGAAAGAAGCTGGTATGATGACCATGAATGTCAACTCGTGATACTCGAATCTATGCCCGGTACGAGGTAGAATCCGCTTTTCCTCTGG